>JAUVPB010000053.1 GCA_030598925.1 Actinomycetes bacterium | reverse complement strand
GATCTTCAGAAGATCCACGCGGCCGGGCGGCATCTTCTCTCGATGATCAACGACATCCTCGATATGTCGAAGATCGAGGCCGGCAAGATGGAGCTGTTTCTCGAGACCTTCGCGATTGAGCCGGTGCTCGATGACGTCGAAGCGACCGTCGCGTCGTTGGTCGCGAACAAGAACAACACGCTGATGGTGGAGCGTGGCGAGGGGCTCGGGTCGATGCACGCGGATGTGACGAAGATCCGTCAAGCGATCTTGAATCTGGTCAGCAACGCAGCGAAGTTCACGGAGAACGGGACGATCACCCTAACGGCCTCCCGGATGGCGACCGACAAGGACGAGTCGGTCGCGTTCAGCGTGCGGGATACGGGGATCGGGGTTCCCGAGGACAAGCTCGACAGCCTGTTCGACGAGTTCGTGCAGGCAGATAGCTCGACAACGCGCAAGTACGGCGGCACCGGAATCGGCCTGACGATCACCAGGGCCTTCTGCCAGATGATGGGCGGCACGATTGAGGTGGAGAGCGAGGTAGGCGTCGGTACCTGCTTCACGATGCGGCTCCCGGTCGTTGTCGAGACGGAGGAGGCGACTGATCGCTAGGACGACGGAGGCGAGCCGTGAGCTGGCCCACAGGGGGACGCAGCGGGACTGGCGCGCCCGCGGTACAGCAGCGCCGTGCGCATGGTGGACGGCGACAGACGCGAGCGATCGAGGAGGAGTCGGATGGCAAGGATCCTGCTGGTAGAGGACAACGAGACGAACAGCGACATGCTGTCGAGGCGACTGGTGAAGCGAGGCCACGACGTCTCGATCGCTGTCGACGGCCAGCAGGGTGTCGACATGGCGGCCGCCGACAAGCCCGAGTTGATCCTGCTTGACATGAGCTTGCCGGTGATGGACGGCTGGGAAGCTGCCCGGCGCCTCAAGGATGACCCGGGCACGAGCGAGATCCCGATCATCGCGCTGACCGCACATGCCATGGCGGGTGACCGGGAGAAGACCCTTGAGGCGGGATGTGACGAGTACGAACCGAAGCCGATCGACATCAAGCGACTGACGAGCAAGATCGACGAGTTGCTCGCGAAATGAGGCGGAGCCGGCCGGGCAGCACGCTCCGGGGTGCGTTCTGCACGCGGGGCCGGCCGCGTCGCTGTGAACGCGGCGGAGATGCTCGGGTTCTCGCCTGATGTCTGACGAAGCGGCACATGGCACCACTGCGTTCCGCAACAGGCTCTCGCAGGTTCGTCACGACCTGCGCAATCCGGTCGGCCACATCATGCTTCGTCCACTTCAGTGCTAGTTGTCTGCACCGCGCCGTCGCCACAATCACGCTGAGCTCAGTGGTCAAGAACACCGCTACCGAGGGCGGAGGGATCTTTAACGGCACAGGCGGCGCTCTCAGGCTCGTCAGGAGTCTGGTCGTCGCCAACTCTGCTGAGAGCGGCGGTGGTGTGGTCAACTCGGCTGGGAACGCCACCTCAGCCATCTCGCTTGCCAGGAGTCGCGTGGCGGCGAATTCACCCAACAACTGTCGGGCCTCGGGTCTGCCGACAGCCGGCTGTAGCTAGTACGGAAGCCGGCCCCATGCGCGTACGGTGCGCGTACGAGCTTGCCTCCAGGCCCCTCATCTCGCTGCAGCTAGTTGCAGCTAGGAAAGCGACGGTTTGCCGGCTCCTTCAGCCCAACCGCCACCTGCCGCAACCAGCTAGTTCGGACTCTTAATCGCAAGGTCGAAGGTTCGAGTCCTTCACGGCCCATGGTTGGATCTGCCCACCAGGCATGAATTGTCGGGCCATCGATGGCTTCCTGATGGCGATGAAAAGCGCGGGGTGGATACGCGGATCAGGAGACACAGCGTCAGCCATCAAGCGAGCCTACGACCCCACGCGCAGACACGCAACCGCGTGATGCGGGTTCCTCTACTGACACCATGTGATTTCAGCTATCGCGGTCGAGGTTGGCGATGAGCCTCGTGCCGGTATCTTGGAGCGCGGGGGCGGGGCGTCACTCGGCCTTGTCCGACCTTGCCTATGCTGCCTCGCGAATCCACCGATCTGAGGAGAACCATGGGGATGCTCGACGACATCAAGAACAAGGTGCAGAGTCTGGCCGGATCGCACGGCGACCAGGGGAAGGAAGCGGTCGACAAGGGCGCGGACATTGCTGATGACAAGACCGGCGGCAAGCACTCGGATCACGTCGACAAGGGCGCCGACGCCGCCAAGGACGCGATCGACGACGCAGCCGCGCCCAGCAAGGAGTAGAGCTGTCGCGCCACGGGAGGCCTACTCGCAATTAGACGGCGACGTCGGCGGGTGTCCCATCGAACTCGACTGCGAAGGGGGCCCCACCGCTCGATTGCAGCGAAGGGGGTGCCGGGGGTGCCCAGCCCGCCACCACCGGTAGCTCCAACAACTCCCGCGGCTTAACTAGCCGCCGCTCGAGTTCGTTCCTCAATCGGGCTCTCGCTCCGATCGCCAGGGCGCCCGGCCTTCATCTCGACCGACTGACCGGCGGATCAGGCAATCGCCGCGTGACGCGGTCGCCGACTCCTGATCCCAAGGTCGAAGCTTCGAGTCTTTCACGGCCCATGTTCTGAACCTCCCGCCTGGTGTGGGATCGCCACCGTCGATTAGGCTGGGGCTCGATGACGCACGGGACAACCGCATGAGCCTCGACGAGCACATCACCCGACTGGGAGACGAAACCCGGAGCCGTTATTGCCAATGGATCTACTTGGGCAACGCGGATCATCTGTACGTCCGGCAGGAGACAAGACGCGGAGGTGATCCCGGTGGGCCTCAGATCCAGGACATGGCCGAGCAGCTCTTCGACCACGGAATCTTCGACTACGTAGCTGCCGCAAACGACACTGAATCTCCTGTTCTCCAGGGCCACGCCGAAGGCGGCGAGATCTTGGCCGGTACGGCTGAAGCCGACTCGAGCAACGAGATCGACGCTCGAGCCTATTCGCGAGCGCAACAGCTCCTGCAACACCTCACGGACACGTGCTCCGACTCGTGAGTCTGCGACGGAACTCGCTACGGACCGGACGCTGGGCGGTCTGGGCGGAACGCACCGGCCGGCCGCTCCAGCCATCGCTCGAAGATCGTGCGGCCGGAGCGTTGCAGCTCTTCAACGGCCGCGTCGAACTCGCTCAGTAGCTTGGGCAGCGCACTTGGTCCCAGCACGCGCGCGAGCGCCTCGGCGTAGGCCGGCACCTCAGCCCACTCGCGCACCATCGCACCTGAGACTTCGAGGTGGAACTGCACGCCGTAGGCGCGCTCTCCCCAGCGGAACGCCTGGTGGGGGTACTGCGGCGAGGAGGCTAGTAGGACGGCACCTTCGGGTAGCTCAAACGTGTCACCGTGCCACTGGAAGGTCGAGAGCTCAGGTGGAAGTCCGGCGAAGCAGCCGTCCTCGAGCGCCGCAGCGGTGAGTGTGACCGGCATCAGGCCCACCTCGGGGCGCGGGCCCTCGTAGACCTGGGCGCCGAGGCTCGTGGCCAGCAGCTGTGCGCCCAGGCAGACGCCAAAGTACGGCATCCCGGCGCTGACCGCGTCGCGGATGAAGCGCTTCTCTGCTGCGAGCCAGAGCAGCTCAGCGTCGTCGTTGACGCTCATCGGTCCGCCCATCGCGATGATCGCGTCCACGTCCCCGCGATCCGGCAGGCGCTCGCCCTCGTCGATCTCGACGCGGATGATCTCGGCGCCGTGCTCGCGCAACACCTCTTCGTAGACTCCCGGCGGCTCGCAAGCGATGTGCTGCAGGACCAGAGTTCTGAGGCTCATTCTCTGCGCGTCAGCCTGTCTGCTTGCGAAACGCGTTCTTGCTCTTCACCTTCGAACCCTCGAACTCGAAGATGTCTGCGCCTCGCACGCGGCGGTTCTCGCCATTCTCGTCGGTCCAGGTGAACGTCCAGACGCTCGCGCCTCGATCGCCAGCCAGAACCCAGACCTCGGCGTCGATGAATCTGCCGTCGGGGTATAGAGCAAAGAATTGCTGGATGCCGTCTTGCACGCCCTCCCGACCCACGAACGTCCGGCCCTCGAGCTCGGGGTCCGAACGACGCCTGATAGCGACAGTCGTCGACGAAGTAGCTCATCAAGGCGCCGGCGTCATGGCTGTTCCATGCCTCGCCGAACTCGGCCAGCAAGGCGGATGTCATCTCGCTCTGTTCGGTTCCGGCCACGTTGCCTCCCGTCCTCGAAAATGACACGGCATCCTACTCACGGAAGGGTCGAGCTGCTTCACGGATTTCCGCGCAACCATCGTGCGCCTACGGCGAGTAGGCGTCACCGATAGAGGAGCCGCCGAGAGTCAGTCGCGCTCGGGGTCGACGTCCGCGCCCCGGGCCAGTCCGGTTTCCGGGAGGGCGGCGAGCGCGTTGATCGTCTTCATGATGCAGCCAGCATCAGCGAGGTTGCCGGCGTCGATCCAGCTCCCGTCCGGAAGGCGCATTCGGACCGACGAGCTCGTCCACATCTCGCGAGACTGTCCTTGTCGGTGCCCCTCGCGGAATGCGACTGCGGCAAGGGCTGCGCCAAGGCTGAGTGCCGCTACCAGCTCGGGAAGGCGGCTTCCATCGTGTCTAGGGGTCGAGAAGACCATGAGCGTCGCTCTCTCTAGTCCTTATCGGCGCCGGAGGAATCGCGCTTGAGGTGCGACCGCTGTTGTGTGGAGCGTCGACTATCGTTGCACCGTGGCTCGTCTCGCTCTCGCCCTAGTGGTAGCCGCGGTCTTCGCCGGTCAGGCTGGGGCCGCGCACCTCACGAACCCCGAGAGCGTGCTCTTCCACAAGGGGAAGATCTACGTCTCGGAGATCGGTGCGTTCGGCGCGACTGACGGGAGGATCGTGATCGTCAACAAGGCGGGCACGGTCGTCAAGACCCTGGTCAAGACCGGAGACGCCCAGGATCCAAAGGGCATGGCTGTCGTCGGCAAGAAGCTCTGGGTCACCGACGTCTTCAGACTTCGCAGCTTCGACCTCGCGTCGGGGACCCCGGGGGCGACGGTCAGGCTTCCCCGAGCTCAGTTCGCGAACGATCTCGTGGCCGACAAGAAAGGCAACCTCTGGGCGAGCGACACGCGCGGAAACGCGCTGTATCGAGTCACGAAGAAGCGCGCGGTGAAGCGATTCGGGCTGCCCGCGAAATTCGCCGCGCCGAACGGCGTCGCCGTCCATCCCAGGACCAAGGAGCTCTGGTTCGTGACGGCCGCGGGGGCGAGGAAGTCCGAGGTCGTCCGGCGGACAGCGAAGGGAAAGTACAAACTCGTGAAGGCGAACAAGTCGTTCGCCGGCCTGGATGGGCTCGTGTTCGTCGGCAAGAACGCGGTGTTCACCGACTTCATGACGGGCGCGCTATGGCGACTAGCGCCCGGCGGCACGCTCAAGCGGCGCGCGACGCTCAACGGTAGCCCCGCAGATCTGACGTACGCGCCGTCGTTCAAGCGGCTGTTGATACCCCTGCTTGACGGCGGGCATCTGCTCGTCCGCAAGCCGTAGCAGCTGCGCCCGGCGTTAGCGGCCGGACATCTCGCCCGTCTCGAGCGGCGCCCAGGCCAGCTGCGTCGGCGGCCTCGGTGGATCGAGCCCGGTCTCGTCCTTGGCCCTGGCGAGGATCTCCTCGATCGGCGGGCCGAAATCGAAGTCGCTCGGCTCGCCGCGTTCGAGGCGCAGTTGCTGCCGTAGCTGCTCGGTGGCATCGGCGTCGCCGACCACGACGCCGTATTCGGCCCGGGCCTTCTCGACCGAGACGAGGCCGTCACGAATCTCCGCTTCGAGCGACTCCGGCGGGCGCTCGAGCGGATCACCCCAGCCGCCTCCGCCCGCCGTGCGGTACACGAGCATGTCGCCGCGCTTCACGCTGACCTCGTCGCACTTCGCCGGGAGGTGTTCCCGGCTGCCGTCAGCCCGTATGAGGATCTTCTCGCACCGCATCGCCGGCCGCCCGCCAAGGACTCCCCACGGGTAGGTCAGCCACCGGTCGTCGTGGATCGAGATCTCGCCGTCCTCCAGGTAGACATAGCGCTTCTCGATCCCGTTGCCGCCCCGGTGCAGCCCGGCGCCACCGGAGTCGCGAAGGCTCGTGTAGCCGTCGATGCGCACCGGGTAGTAGCCCTCGAGGTACTCGGTCGGGATGTTCTGGAACAGTGGCCACCACGAGTGGCCATCGATTCCATCGCCGATCGGCCGCCCGGGGATGCCGCAGTAACAGATCTCCATCAGGAAGAAGAAGTCGCCGCGCTGATCCCAGCCGGAGTACAGCATGTAGGGGCTCGTGCTCGCGCCGGCCGTCATGTTCTGGGGGCTGCTGCGTCCGAGGGCGCCGCCGAACAGCTCATACAGGCGCGTCAGCGCGTGCGTGCGGCACCCAAGTGCGGCGGGGAAGTGCGGCTGGACGAGGCTCCCCTTCGGCATGAACACGTGGAGGAGCGGGTAGAAACCATCGTTGAAGAGGATGTCGGGGTCGTAGACCATGATCAGGTAGACGCCGAACTGCATCTTCAGCATCGCCTCGTTGAGGAAGAAGTTGATCGGCCCCGCGGCCTGCGGATCGGTACCCGACCAGTCGAAGTAGGCGTGCTCGCCCTCGCGCCAGACTGTGAGCTTCAGCTTGAACGGGCCGTTGCCGAGTCCGTCGTCGTCGACCCAGTCCTCGAATGACTGAGGCTCCTCCGGGATCGACTGGGTGATGAGGTGTGCCATTGCCCGGTATGTCCGGTCGAGCAGTGCCTGGCAGCAGGCGAGGTACGTCTCCGCGCCGAACCGCTGGCACAGCTCGCGCACGCGGCGTTCGCCCGCGCGGCAGCCGGCGATCGTCGCGGTGAGGTCGGCGCGGTTCATCTCGGGCATCCGCACGTTGTTGAGGATCACGCCGAGGACGTCCTCGTTCATCCGTCCGGCTCGCACGATCTTTACCGGCGGTATGCGTATGCCCTCGCCGAAGACGCTCTTGGCGCCGGTCGGGAGGCCACCCGGGACCGGGCCGCCGATGTCCTGGTGATGCCCGAACATCGACGACCAGCCCACCAGCTGCTCCTCCCAGAAGATCGGGATGCAGACCAGCCAGTCGTTGAGGTGTGAGATCGCGCCGCCGCACTTGTAGGGATCGCTCGTGAGGATCACGTCGCCGGGGCCGATCTCTTCGTCGAAGGCGTCGACCATGTCACCGATGTAGGAGCCGAACTGGCCGACGATCATGCGCCCTCCGCCATCGGTGATCATCGGGAACTCGTCGTGCTGCTCGCGGATCACGGGGCTCATGGCCGCGCGGGTCAGGACGGCATCCATCTCGTGGCGGGTGCTCTTGAGCGCGCCTTCCACGATGTCGACGGTGACGGGGTCGACCGTGACCGTCGCCTCCGCCGGTGCGGCGCGGTCAGCCATTGCTGTTGCTCTGGAGCACAAGCTTCGTGATCTGGTCCGTCGGCGACGGCTCAACGAGGTAGAAGTTGCCGTCGGTATCGCCGCAGAGGCCATGCGGCATGTAGGGAACGGGCCTGCAGCGGCCGACCAGCTCGCCGTCACCGGTGAACGAGCTCAAGCGGGGCACCTGGTCGGTGACGTGGATGAGGCCGCGGCCGTCGATGTAGATCTCCATCGGATGGAAGAAGTCGCGCCACTCGTCGATGAACGTCCCGTCGGGCGTGAGCACCTGGACGCGGTTGTTGTCGCGATCTGCCACGAAGAGTTGCCCGCCCTCGTCGATCGCAACGGCGTGTGGCGTCATGAACTCACCTTGCCCGCTGCCGGGGCTTCCCCAGGTGCCGAGCGGCTCGCCTTCAGGTGAGAACCGGTGGATGGCGGCGTTTGCGTAGCCGTCGCTTACGTAGATCACCCCGTCTGGCCCTGTCGCGACGTCGGTCGGATGGTTGAGCGGCGCTTGCAGGGAGGGCCGGTGGCGCTCGCCCAGGGCCAGCTGCAACGTGCCGGCCGTGTCGAACACGAGGACCTGGTGCGCGTCGCGGTCGACGACAAAGACCCGGTCATCACCCGAGACGTGGATGCCATGCGCATCGGCGATGACGTCCGTTCCCCAGCCGCCGACGTATGCGCCGGAGGAATCGAAGACGACGACGGGCGGGTCCGTGCGCTGCGCGACGTAGACGTTGTCGCCGGAGTCGACGCCAACGGTGCTGAGGTAGCCGAGCTCTTGGCCCGCGGGCAGCTCCCCCCAGGGCCTCTCGACGGAGTAGTGCTGCTCCTGGATCACCACCACGAGCTGTGTTTTCACGTCGGCCTCCTGGTCGGTTAGAGAGCGAGCAAGGACGGTGCGAGCGCGCGAAGCTCGTCCATTGGGAAACCCGCGGCGTCGGCGAGGACGTGCACGCATACGTGGTCGGCGCCCGCGTCGAGGTGTGCCTGGACGCGCGAGGTGATCGCGGCGACGTCTCCCCAGGCGATGACGTCATCGATGAGTCGGTTGCTACCGCCGTCCGCGACGTCGGTCTCGCTGTACCCCAGCCAGTTGAGTGCCTTGCTGTAGTTGGCCTTCCCGAGATAGAACGGCGTGAACGATCGCGCGATGCCGCGCGCGACACCGGCGTCGGTCTCGAGCACGACCGTCTGCTTCGTGGCCAGCACCTTCCCTTCGCCAAGAATCTCCCGTGCGCGGCGGGTGTGCTCGACTGGCACGAAGTACGGGTGGGCGCCCTTCGTGCGATCGCGGGCGAGCTCCAGCATCTTTGGGCGGAGCGCGGCCAGCATCAGCGGTACCGGCTGCGCCGGCTCCGGGCCGATGTACTCCAGACTCTCCATGCGGTCGAGGTAGTTGCGCATCGTCGAGACAGGTTTCGAGTAGTCGAACCCGTGCGGCCCGACCTGCTCGGCGTGGCTGACGCCAAGACCGAGCAAGAATCGATCCGGGAAGGCCTCTTCGAGCGTCCGGGCGCCACACGCCATGGTCATCGCGTCGCGCGCCCACACGTTCGCGATGCCGGTCGCGACGGGCACCTTTTCCGTCGCCGAGAGCAGGAGCGCCCCGGCTGCGAAGCACTCCTTCGCGACCAGCGACTCCGGGTACCAGAGCGCACCGAAGCCCAACTCCTCCAGCTCGCGAGCCGCGCTTCGTACGGCCGCTGCGGGCTCCGTCACGAAGCCTCCTTGCGAGATGCCGACCCGGCCGATATCCATCAGCTCTCCCATCACGTTGGCCCATCGTCCCTGATTAGCGAACCCGTGTCCATGTCGAGCACCCGCCCGGCTCGCGACAGGCGGTCAGCGAATTCCCCGGATGCCGCCGGCGTTGGCGACGCGGTCGGCTGTCTCGGTGAGCAGCTTGCCTGTGTAGCGTTGGCTTGAGACGTGTCCTCGACGAGTAACGCTGCAACCAAGAATGACCGCCAGTTGCTGGCCCGCTCGCGGTTCCGCGTCGGAGGCATGCGTGACCGCCGACGCGGCAGCTGGTGGCCGCTTGCGCTGTTGGCGGTGCTGTTCGCCCTGATCGGTGGTGCCTGTGCGGGCGACTCCGATACGAAGAGCGACGAAGCCTCGACGACGGCGGCCGAGCCAAAGCAAGACGACACGCCTGGCGCCGACTTCAGTCTTCCTCCACGAATGGGCGAGAAACCGACAGTCACCGACGGGATCCCTCACGTCCAGCTCGATGAGAACTCGCCCGACGACGTGTTCGAGATGCTGACCGAGTGGGCCTTCTCTCTCGAAGCAGTTGTGGAGCGACCGAGCCGTGTATCGCTACCCGGCGCCCGTGCACTCACCCTTTCATTCGAGTTCACGGCTCGCCCCACCGCGATGATCTTCGGCCGTGAGTTCGCGCACATTCACCCGCAGCCCGAAGGTGGCAGCTTGCACATAAGGCTGCGTGCCGATCAGGCAACGGAGGTTGTCGATCGCGGTTGGGGAGAGTGGCACCCGTTTGCGCTCGACGGCACCCTGCCGAACCTCGTCATGGTCTACGCCCCACGCACCGACGAGGATCTGGAGGTCGTCCAGAAGATCATCGAGAACGCCGTCGCGTACGCGAGCTCGGGGAGCCCACCCGAGTAGTCCGGTTCGTAAGCGGCCAGCCTTGGGCTCACGAGAGGCTCATGCCCGGGCCCTGGAGTCAGGCGACGGCGGTCGCCTCGAGCTCCACGAGCAGCTCGGGAAACGCCAGGCTGGCGACGCCGAGCAGCGTCGACGTGTACTTGCATCCCGCCTCGTTGAGGCGACCGAGAGCAGCGGCGTTCGCGATCAGCCCGTTTACGTCGGTCGTGTAGATGTTGAGCCGAACGACGTTGGCCAGGGTCATACCAGCCTCCGCCAGCACGGCCTCCACGTTGTCGATCGACTTGTTGATCTGACCGACCATGTCTCCTTCGTGGACGAGATTGCCGCCCTCATCGAGCGAGGTCTGCCCAGCGAGATAGAGGGTGCGCTCGGCTCCAGTCACCTCGTGTCCCTGGTTGAAGCCGTACTTCTCCTGCCATGTCCACGGGTTGATGATGCGGCGATCCATTCTGCTCCTCCTCGTTCGAGCTTGTGGCCGTTGGCGCCGGCCTCGCGGCGCACGATACAAAGGAGCGACGGATCGACGTGGCGGCTGAGCTCCTACCTGACGGCCGGCTCCGGTCGTCAGCGCGTTGGCGGCAGCCGCACCGGCCACACGGGGCTCGAAGCCGGGCTAGATCTGCGGATCGTCCGGTTCGGAGGGCGGCGCCACGTCGGCCATTATCTCGACGCTGCCCACTCGTCCGAAGTCGACCCGCGCTATGGCGAGGTCATGCTCCCAGTCGGGCTCGTCGCGAAGGACGCGCTCGCGCATCCGCGCGGCAGTTTCGGGCGTGCCGAAGAATTCGATCACGCGGCCGGCCTCGCGGCTGAAGACACCGTAGAAGACGAGCTCTGGCGTACCGTCGGTTGCGATCATGCGGCGGCTCGAATACTTCGCCGCCGCGGGTGGTGCTCCTGCGCTGGCCGACGGCGCGTCAGCTCTGGCGCGGCGCAAACGCGGCTCGAAGCGCTCTCGAGATCTTGCGTTGAGCCTTCTTGAGCGCAGGCTTGTTCAGGGTTCGCTCGACGCTGACCCGAAGCTTGCGCTCGCTCTTCTTCTCGGCCGGCGAGCGGTCACGGCCGCCGCCGCCGAACACGCGGTCGATCCCGCGGCCACCGATCAGGGTGTCCTTGCCCTTGTTGCCTTGGAGCTCGTCCCTCCCGGGACCGCCGTCGACGATGTCGTTGCCGGCTCCCCCGATCAAGACGTCCTTGCCCTTGAGGCCGATGATGATGTCGTCACCCTTGAGGCCGCAGATCACGTCGCGCTTGTTGGTGCCCCGGAGCACGTCGTCCTTCTTCGTGCCGCGAATCGTGCACTTGGGCTTCGAAGGCTTCAGCTTCGGTTTTGCCGGCGTGCCTCCGCTCGGCGGCGCAGGCGGCGCGGTGCACGGGGGGACCTCGATGCCTGCGAAGGTCGCCGTTTGGCCGCCGAGACTGACGCTCGTTGCCGTGAGAATGACCGGCTTCGTGCAGTCGGTCGTCAGCGAGTCCGTTCCCGCGGCGCCTGTGTCGCTGACCACGGTGGGGCCCGCGAGATTGCCGAACGTCAGGCTTGTCGCGTCGGATCCCTCGCCGCCGTCGACGGCGAAGCCCCAGACTGCGACGGCGTTGATCGCGATGGTGTCATCGTTCGCGCCGCCGAGGATGGTTCCGAATCCGCCGAGAACCGTTGCGCTGTCGTTGCCGTCACCGAGGTTGACGGTTCGCCCTTCGATGCTCGAGAAGCCAACGGTCTCGGCGCCGCGCGCCACCTGGGTCGCCGTGACCTGCACGGTGTCGGCGGTGGCGCCTGTGTGCACGGTCGCGCCGTCTCCGGGTGAGCTGCCCGAATCGATCAGGTTGTAGACGCCGGCGCCAGCCAGCGTGACGGTGTACCCGTCGTTAGCTGCCCGTCCGTCGAGCGTGACCTGTCCCGTCCAGCCCGCGACCGAGAGGCCGTCGCTCCCGGTCGAGCCGTTGAGCGTTGCCCGCTCGATGCTGCTGAGCGAGTCCGTTCCGAGCGACCCGGTCAGCGAGGTGTTGGTCAGTGCGAGCGTGCCTGGCGCCGCGAGTGTCTCGACGAGCGTGTCGGTGCCGCCGTTGCCGGCGATCGAGTCGTTGCCGTCCGCGCCGGTGAGAACGTCGGAGGACGATCCGCCGCGGATGTCGTCGTTGCCGGCGAGACCGTTGACGGTGACGCGCCCCGCGCTCCACGTGCTGGCATCGATCAGGTCGCCGCCGGCCGTTCCGGTGAGGTTGGCCTGGTTCATGCCGCTAAGTGAGTCCGTGCCGAGTGCGGGATCGGTGAAGCTCGTGGGCGTCAGCACGCCGCTCTGGATCCCGCTCGCCTGCACGACGTCCGTGCCGCTGCCGCCGGCGAGCGTGTCGTTCCCGGGGCCTCCGTCGAGGATGTCCGAGCCATTGCCGCCGGTGAGCGTGTCGCCGCCGGGTCCGCCGTCAAGCGTATCCGCGGAGTTCCCGCCGGTCAGAATGTCTGCTCCGCCTGCACCCGAGAGCGTCGACGCGCCCGAGAAGCCGCTCGCGTTGATGGTCTGACTGCTGGCCCCACCCGTGATCGTGGTGCGCTCGATGCTGCTGAGAGCATCCGTCTCGCCGCCGGCGACGAACTGGCTGTCCGTCAGTGTGACGTCAACGTCACGTTGCTCCACGAGGCGGTCAGCGCCGCCGCCGCCGCCGATCGTGTCGTTGCTACCGGTGCCGGTCAGGGTGTCGTTGCCGTTGCCACCGTTCAGGGTGACGCCGGTGCTTCGGCCGCTCGCGACCATGGTGTTCGCGCTCGACCCGCCCGTGAGCGATGCGTTGGTGATCGACGAGAGCGAGAGGTTCGATCCGTCGCGGGTGAGTTGGCCATCCGTGATCGTTTGGCTGGATGCGTTGCTCACGGAGACGACGCTGTCGGCGCTGCCGCCACCCGAGAGCGATCCGCCACCGGACCAACCGCTGACCGTGAACGCGTCGTCGCTCGCGCCACCGGTGAGGTTGGCGGTCTCGCCACTGAAGCCGCTGAGCGAGAAGGTTGGCCCACCGAGGCGCGTGAGAGACGAATCCGACAGGTTGAAGCCGGTGCCCCCGGTGGTCAGGTCGTCCGTGAGCACGTCGACTCCTCCGCCGCCGTTGAGGTTGGCCGGGCCGGCGCTCCAGCCCGTCACGTCGAAGGTATTGGCGCCGCCGCCACCGGTGAGCGTCGCCTGCTCGAAGCCGGTGAGCGTGAAGGTGCTGGCGCCTACCGTCAGCGAGCCGTTGGCGAGCGTGAAGCTCACGTTTCCGCTCGCGATCACCTCGTCGGAGGAGCCGGTGCCTCCCGTGACCGAGGTTGGATGTCCCGTCGACGTCGCGACGATCTGGTCGTTCTGATCGCCGAGGTCGATGCTGATCGACGTGACGCCGACACAGACGGCGGCAACTCCGACTCCGCCGCCGCCCGTACATACGACCCCGTCGGCGCTGATCAGGTCGGTTGTGTCGACAAAGGTGTAGTCGGAGCCGTCGAATGTCACGGTCAAGTTGTTGGCGACGCCGTTGGCGGCCACGTAGGTAGCCGCACCGCCGCCGACACCGTTGAGCGTGGCACCGTGCGCGGTAGCGAACGCGGCGAGGCTCGTCGCGACGACCGCAGCGAGGACGAGCGCGTTGCGAACCGCCGGGCCGAGTGTGTGACGGCTTGTATGTGGATCGCGGCGAGACATGGCAGCTGAGACGGGCTGCGAGAGCACGTCTCTTCTTGTGATCGACGGGAAAGCCCGCGACCCTTAGCGTTCCGGGTCGTTCTACGCCCCTCGGCCGGGCTATCTGACGTCGAGCTC
>JAUVPB010000096.1 GCA_030598925.1 Actinomycetes bacterium | reverse complement strand
GGGAGGCTAGTCGCGCTCTGCGGAGTCCGGCGCGCTCGTGCTCTCTCCAGAACGGACCTCGCCCACCAGCCGCGAACGCCTTGAAGTCTTGAGTTCCCGCCCGTCGGCCACGCCCTACCGAGCCGCTCCACTGCCGCCTCCAGGGCGGTTAGCTCGGTTGGGAGAGCACCAGCTCGACAAGCGCGTCTCGGCAGCTCGTACTGCGTGTGTGGAGTCCCGCGCGGCGGCTTGTGCGCAGGAGCTTGCGATCGGTCCGGCCGGAGAGTCGCTCTGCGGTCGCGATCGCGCCTACTCGGCAAGCGAGCTATTGGACAGGCGAAAGGTTTGTGAGGGTCGCCCGGGGGCGGGGGGCCGCCCATTGCGGTCGTTCCTACCAGCCCGTGATCCATCCTTCGAGCAGGCCGTAGGGCTCCGTTTCGGCGGGTTCGTCAGGCGCGCGTCGCAAGATGTCGAAGTCTGCGCCAGCATCAGCTTGGAGGACATGATCGAGGTAGATGCGTCCGTAGCCCCGCCCGTAACGAGGCGCCGGCAACGGTTTCGCGTCCAGTCTTCGAGTGATTTCGTCCGACGGGACGCAGAGCTCGATGCTGCGCGCTCGCACCCTGCCCCTGACGTTGTCTGTCGACGACGCGCGCATCACTCTGCCGTGAGGGAGGTGGCGGCGATCAGCAAGGCGCTCAGCCTGTTGACAGCGTGACGCTATGGTGAGAGTCTGTTGCGCTAGCGACGGCGAGCGGGAAGGAGACGGCCTTTGCACGCGCACCGCGTCGACGGCCTGGGACGACTGGCGGGTACGCGCGCGTTGGTCACGGGCGGCGCATCCGGGATCGGGCTGGCGGTTGCGCAACGCTTCGTCGAGGAAGGCGCGGAGGTCATCGTCGGTGATCTCGAGGGCGGCGACGTCGCCCTCGACGTCCGTTCGCGTGAGAGCACAGAGAACGCCGTACGGGAGGCCGTCGAACGGATGGGTGGTCTCACGACGGTCGTTTGCAACGCGGGACGGCCGGTTCTCGGGACGCTCGACGAGGTCGACCTCGATGAATGGAACGACGGACTCGCGACCAACCTGACCGGTGTCTACCTGACGGTCAAAGCGGCCTGGCCTCACCTCGCCGAGAACGGCGGTGCGATCCTGTCCACCGCCTCAATCCTCGGTGTGATGGCGACCGGAGGGCAGGCCGTCTACTGCGCTGCGAAGGCGGGTGTCGTCATGTTGACGAAGTGCCTCGCTATCGATGGAGCGCCACACGGCATCCGCGCCAACTGCGTCTGCCCGGGCATGGTGCGGACCCCGATGCTCGAAGGCATCCTCGAGCAGCAGCCCGACCCGACCGCTGCACGAGCTGCGGCGACGGCCTTCGCGCCGATGGGCCGGCTCGGCGTACCGCGCGACATCGCTGATGCATTCGTCTACCTGGCGAGCGAGGAGGCGAGCTTCGTCACCGGGGTCGCCCTCACCGTCGACGGAGGCCTAGGGGCTGGCAAGGAATTCAATCTCTGAGCGTACGGCGACGAGGAGTGAGGGGATCGGGATGAGCAAGACTGCGACCACACAAGCGGCTATTCCGGCCTCGCTGGTCAGCAAGCTTCGCGCGCAGCTTCGGGGCGAGCTCCTGGAGCCAGACACCTCGACATACGACGAGCTGCGACAGCTCTGGAACGCCGACGTACAGCGCTACCCGGCGGTGATCGCGCGCTCCGTCGACGTAGCCGACGTGATCGCATGCGTGAAGTGGGCACGCTCCAACAGCATCCGTGCCTCGGTGCGGTGTGCCGGCCACAACATCTCCGGCGCCGCCTCGTGCGAGGGTGGGCTCGTCATCGACCTAGGGCCGATGAGAGGCACCCGGGTCGACCCCGTCGAACGCCGAATCCGCGCGCAGGGAGGATGTACCTGGGGTGAGGTCGATCACGCGGCGGCCGCTTTCGGGCTCGGCACGACCGGCGGGGTCAACTCCATCACCGGCATCGGCGGGCTGACGCTCGGCGGAGGGATCGGCTGGCTCATGCGAAAGCATGGGCTTGCCTGCGACAACCTCGTCGGTGCTGATGTCGTGACCGCCGAGGGCGACTTCATCCGAACTGACGCCGAGGAGAACCCCGATCTCCTCTGGGCGCTCCGCGGAGGCGGAGGCAACTTCGGGATCGTCACTGAGTTCGAATATCAGCTGCATCCGGTCGGTCCCCTGCTGGCTGGGCTCCTCATGTATCCGGCCGAGCAGACGACCGAACTGTTGCGCTTCTATCGCGAGTTTGCCGAAAACGAGCCCGAGGAGCTGACATCCTTCGTCATCGTCCTGAACGCACCGGCCGCTCCCGAGCTTCCGGAGAGCCTCCACGGCGCGCCGATGGTTGCGCTCTGCCCTGCCTGGTCAGGCGATCTCGACGAGGGCGAGAAGATGATGACCCGGCTGCGTGCGTTCGGCGTCCCCACGGTTGACACCGTCGACCAGATCTCGTACGTCGACTTGCAGAAGGGGTCCGACGAAGCGTGGCAACCGGGCTTCAGTCGCTACTGGAAATCGGACTACCTCCGCGAGCTACCGGACGAGGCGATCGACGTGATCGTCAATCATTGCGAGCGATTCAAGCCGCCCACCGCTGGCGCCGGCCACGCGGACCTGCTCTCGATCCAGCCGACGTGCTACTTCGAGATCGGTCATATGGGAGGCGCGATCTCGCGCGTGGGTGATGACGAGTCCGCGGTCGGGCACCGAGACGCCCCCTACCTGCACGGCACGTTCGCCGTCTGGCGAGAGCCCGAGGATCGCGAGCAACAGGTCGCCTGGGTGGCGGACCTATGGGAGGCCCTGCTGCCGTACTCGGACGGCGGCGGCTACGTCAACTACCTCGGCGAGGAGGGTGAAGACAGGATCCGCGGATCGTATGGCGAGGAGAAGTACGCGCGGCTGGTGGACGTGAAGACGAAGTACGACCCCACGAACTTCTTCTCAGGCCAGCAGAACATCAAACCGCGGAGTGGCTGATCCCGCCTCGCGTGACTATCGACCCACGCTGACGGAGGAGCTCACATGACGCACGTAACGATCAACGGGAACCGCATGTGGTACGACGTCAAGGGCTCGGGCCCGCACGTGCTCCAGATCGGCGGCGCCGGCTTCGCCCATCTGAACTTCAGCCGCGTCACCGACGAGATGGCGAAGCACTTCACCGTGATCGACACGGATCAGATCGGGAACGGCTACAGCGACAAGCCGGAACGCAAGTACACGATCGATTCATGGGCCGACGAGATCGCCGAGCTCCTCGATTCGATCGGTGTCGAGCGCACTCACGTCCACTCCTCCTCCACCGGCGGCATGATCGCCATCAGGCTCGCGTCGAAGTACCCGGAGACGGTCGACCGGCTCATCCTGGGAGCGACCGCGGCCAAGTTCGACTTCATGTGCAAAGCCCAGTTCGAGGTACGAAAGGCACTCGCGCGCGCCTACGGCGTCGACGGCGAGCCGCTTGCCTACGACCTCGCCACCATCGCGCTTTCGGCCGAATACCTCGACTCGCCCGCGGGCGGCGAACAGATGGTCAAAGAGGTAGCGAGGCTGCTAGGGGAGATGACGACGGTCGAGAACTGGTGCAGCGCGTGCGAGGCGATGACCGAAGCGGATCTCCGCGACGACCTGCCCAAGATCAAGGCGCCGACGCTCGTCGTCTGCGGTGAGCTCGACAACAACACGCCGCTCGTACAGGCACCAAGCGGGGCTGGGATGCGCTACATCGCCGAGCACGTCCCGAACGCGAGACTCGAGGTCATCGCCGGAGCGGGCCACACGACCCTTCTCGAGACGCCCGAGCGCATGGTCGAGCTCACCGTCGAGTTTTTGACACAGAACTGAACAGTTCCAGTGGCGGTCGGGCCAAGTGGCAGGCAGGTGCGATTCGCCGTCGACACGGGTGGGACATTCACGGATCTCGTCGTCGAGGACGCCGAGGGACGATTCCACCTGTACAAGGCGACGACGACGCCCGATGATCCCGCGCAGGGCGTGCTCGACGTCTTCGAGATCGCGGCGCGCGATCTCGGGACGGATCGCCGGAACTTGCTCGGCCGGGGTGAGCTCTTCATTCACGGCACGACGCGGGCCACCAACGCCATCCTCACCGGCATGACGGCGCGCACTGCGTTCCTGACGACGCGGGGCCATCCCGACATCCTGCTGTTTCGGGAGGGGGGCCGCACCGACATCTTCGACTGGTCACGGCCCTATCCGGATCCCTACGTCCCCCGCTCGCTCACGTTTGAGGTTCCGGAGCGGATCGGCGCTGATGGCGCGATCGTCCGCCCACTTGACGAGGCGGCAGCGGCCGAGATCGCGCAAAAGCTGTCGGAGCGTGACGTGGAGGCGGTCGCGATCTGCCTGCTGTGGTCGACCGTAAACCCTAAGCACGAACGCGACCTGGCCGCGCTGCTCGACAGGCTGTTGCCGGGTGTCCCGTACACGCTGTCGCATGCCCTTAACCCCACGATCCGCGAATACCGGCGCGCGTCGGCAACTGCGATCGATGCCTCACTGAAGCCCGTCTTGACCTCGTACCTGCGTGGGCTGGGGCAGCGCCTCGAGGAGGCCGGGCTGAACCCCCAGAGCAGGCTGCTCCTGGTCACATCGAGCGGCGGCCTCGTTGATGCGGACGACATGGCAGAGAAGCCGATCCTCTCGATCGGCTCCGGCCCGGCGATGTCGCCGGTCGCCGGGCGCGAGTACGCTCGTGCCGAGGCGGCCGCCGAGACAACCGTCGTCACCGACGCCGGCGGAACGAGCTACGACGTCAGCGTCGTACGGCGCGGCCGGATCCCGTTGACGCGCGAGACGTGGCTCGGCGACCCGTTCTTCGGCCACATGACGGGGTTCCCCTCGATCGACGTGCGCAGCATCGGGGCGGGTGGAGGGAGCCTGGCCCGGGTGGACTCGGGGGGCTTGCTCCACGTGGGTCCTCAGAGCGCGGGGGCCGAGCCGGGACCCGCCTGCTACGGGCGAGGCGGGACGCAGCCGACGGTGACCGATGCCGCCCTCGTCCTGGGCTACATCGATCCGGGCTACTTCCTCGGCGGCGCCATGCGGCTCGATCTCGATGCAGCCGGGCGGGCACTGCAAGAGCATGTTGCCGGGCCGCTGAGCCTCGGGCTCGATGAGGCCGCCGCTGCCGTGTTGAGGCTGGTTACCGAGAAGATGGCGCGCGCGATCGAGGAGATCACCGTGAACCAGGGGATCGATCCGAGGATGGCGGTGCTGGTGTGCGGCGGCGGCGCAGCGGGTCTCAACGCGGTGGCGATCGCCCGGCGGTTGGGCTGCGTTCAGGTCATCATCCCGGAGCCCGCCGCGGCGCTGAGCGCGGCTGGCGCACTGATGTCTGACCTGTGTGGCGAATTCTCGCTCACGTGTCTCACGACGACGGCCGACTTCGACTTCGACGCGGCCAACGGCTCTCTGTCGGAGCTCGTTGAGAGCTGCCAGGGCTTCGAGGGAGGGCCCGGCGCCGACGCAGTCGAGACCAGTGTCGAGTTGTCGGTCGAGGCTCGCTACGTTGGTCAGACGTGGGAGATTTCCGTGCCGCTCCGCGTCACACGCTTCGGCTCGCCGCCCGACGTCGAGCAGCTCCGCCAGGACTTCCACGCCGCACACACAGAGCTCTTCGCCGTCGATGATCCCGGCTCCGAGATCGAACTCGTCACGTGGCACGCGCGCGTCAGCTGCAGACTGCGAGAGGTCAGTCTTCCGCATTTCGCGCCGGCTGCAAACAGGACGCGCGAGTCGAACGGCTCGCGCTCGGCCTACTTCGCCGGCCAAGGCATCGTCGACACGACCGTCGTCCAGGCGGAGCGGCTCGCGGTGGGTGAGACGCTCGCCGGGCCGGCGATCATCGAGTCACCCGTGACCACTGTCGTGCTCGAGCCCGGCGCCTCCGCGAAGCGGACGGTTGGCGGCAGCCTTTCGATCCTCCCGGGGAGCGAAGGATGAGCTCGGATCTCGACGGCGTGGGCCTCGCGGTCATCTCGAACCGTTTCGAGAGCGTGGTGCGCGCGATGATCAACACGCTCTTCCGCACGAGCCGCTCCGGAGTGCTCGCGACAGCGCGAGACCTGTCTTGCGCGGTTATCACGAGGGACTGCGAGTTTCTGGCCGCGGCGGAGTCTCTTCCGATCCACGTTATGGGCGGCGACCTTGCGGCCCGCGCGCTGCAAGAGCTCCATCCGGAGCTTCGCCGCGGCGACGCCTTCCTCAACAACTCGCCTTACCACGGGAACACTCATCCCGCCGACCACTCGATTCTTGTGCCGGTGATCGACGAGGAGGGGACGCACCACTTCACTGTGTTCACCAAGGCGCACGTCGCCGATTGCGGAGCGTCGCGGCCCACCACCTACTCCTCGACGGCGCGGGACGTCTACGACGAGGGCACGCTGATCTTCCCGCACACGAAAATTCAGAAGGACTACCGCGACTGCGAGGACATTATCCGCATGTGCCGCATGCGGATCCGCGTGCCGGACGACTGGTACGGCGACTACCTCGCGCAGATCGGCGCTGCGCGCATCGGCGAAAGACTGCTGCTCGAAATGGGAGACGAGTACGGTTGGGAGACCCTCCACGCCTATGCACGAAGCTGGTTCGACTACAGCGAACGGCGCATGGTCGAGGCTCTTCGAGAACTGCCGAGCGGGCGAGTGACCGCGGAGACCGCGCACGACCCGTTTCCCGGCATCCCGAACGGGATCCCGCTCTCGGTGACGGTCGATGTCCGCCCAGACGATGGGCTCGTCGAGGTCGACTTGCGCGACAACGGCGATTGCATGCCGTGTGGCTTCAACATGACCGAGGCCTACGCAAAGGGTGCCGCGCTGATCGCGGTCTTCAATAGCCTGTCGCAGCCGGTTCCTCCGAACGCCGGGAGCTTCCGCCGCATCAGGGTCCTGCTGCGGGAGAACTGTGTGGCCGGGATCCCGCGCCACCCGGCCTGCTGCTCGTCCGGGATGAGCCCGACCGACCGCGTCATCAACGCCATCGCGCGCGCGATCGCCGAGCTCGGCGAGGGCGTGGGCATGGCGGAGGCGGGCGTGAACATGTCGCCGGCCTTTGGCGTCCTGTCTGGCAACGACCCGCGCAGCGGCGGCACGCCGTTCATCAACCAGCTGATCCTGCCCGCCGTGACGGGCGGCGCGGGGATGCCGCGTGGTGACGGCTGGCTGCTGAACGCCGCGCCGGTGGTTTCCGGGGCGGTGTTGCGCGACAGCGTCGAGATGGACGAGCTACGGCACCCGATCCGGATCGAGGACCAGCGGATCATCTGCGACAGCGAGGGCGCGGGCCGGTTCAGAGGTGCGCCGGGAGCCACGGTCGAGTACGGGCCCATCGGCTGCTCGATCGACGTCATGTACACGAGCGACGGAACGTTGACGCCGGCCCAGGGAGTGCGAGGCGGCAAGCCTGGAGCGCGGGCAACCCAGCACAAGCGGCTCGCGTCGGGCGACCTCGTCGACGCCAGCCCGGAGCGGGCCCGCCTCGAGCCCGGCGAGACGATCATTTCGGTCTCCTGCGGCGGAGGGGGCTACGGCCCGCCGACCGAGCGCGACCCCGAGCGCGTTCGACACGATGTCGTCGAAGGTTGGATCTCTCGCGAGCGAGCCGAGTCGGTCTACGGCGTCGTCGTCACGGCGTCGGGCGAGGTAGACGGTGCCGCGACCGCGCGACTACGGGGGCAGACTCCTTTCGAGGACTAGCTGTCGCTTTCGAGGTTCTTCCTGACCGCCTCGATTGTCGCTTCCTTCTCCGCCCGTGGGCTGAACTCCACGACCTCAGTCTCCTCGACGAACAGCGGAACGTGCCCGGGAGGCATGTAATAGGCCTGGCCGGCCGTGATGGTCTCTTCGCTGTCTCCGTACCGGACGATCATCTTGCCCTTGAAGATGTACCCCCAGTGGGGGCACTGACAGCTCTCGCCCGGAAGCCCTTTGAACAGGGGAGCTGAATCCGTGCCGGCGGGGACCGTTTCGAACGAGACGACGAGGTCGCCCCACTCTTCCATCCGCGACTCGAAGCCGTCACCGGCCGCTACCAGCGGAACCTTCTCTCTCGATGCGTGCATTCGCCTTGCCTCCGTTCCGTTAGCTGGGGTCGTCAGACGCAGTCGTGGTTCCGGCCGATGCTATCCGCGGCCCGGCCGCGGTTCAGCGGCGACTGTCGAGTAGAGCCGTCGGCCCTCCGGTCGTTCGACGGCACCTTCGGCCAACTGGTAGAAACGCGTAGCAAATAGCGTGACGTTCAATCGGCGGAGGGATGCCGTGGCCAGAGTGCTTGTGCTCGTGCCATACCCGTTCGGGGAGAAGGGTGTCGCGAACCGGCGCGCTCAACTCGACTCGTGCAGCATCGGCCCCGGGATCGAGTTCTTCTACGAACCGGTCAAGGCCGGCCCGGCCGGATACGAGAGCTACCACGACACGGCGATCATGGAGCTGGCGCTGTTCGAGGCGGGGCTTCGAGCGGAACAGGACGGCTACGACGCGGTCTGCATCGATTCGACGAGCGACGCCGGTGTGTCGGCGCTTCGCTCGGTGCTCGACGTCCCGGTGATCGGGGGAGGCAAGGCCTCGTATCTAATGGCGCTGCTCCTCGGCACGAGCTTCTCTGTGCTCAACACGTGGCGACCCTGGAACCGCCTGTGCCGACTGAGTCTCGTCCAGTGGGGCCTGTCTGACAAGTGCGCGTCGATCCGTTCGATCGACATCCAGCCCGATCCCGAGAACCTCCTCCGTGGGCAGGAGGACCTGGTCCTTCCTCGCCTTGTCGAGGAGGGCTTGCGCTGCATCGACGACGGTGCCGACGTCATCTGCCTCGGCTCAACGACGATGCACGAGGCTCATCCGCACCTGATCGAGAACCTGCCGGTGCCGGTGATCAACCCGGGCCCGCTGACGTACACGCTCGTCGAGGCGCTCCTCGGCCTCGGTTTGAGTCACAGCCGCGTGGCGTATCCGAGGCCGAACGTCCCCAAACCCGAGATGGTCAAGGCAATGCTCGCCGCAGCAGCCGCCAGCGAACGCGACGCGGAGTCGGCCTGAGCGGGAAGCGCGTTGCCGTTGATGTCGGCGGAACGTTCACGGACGCCTGCGTCCTGGACGAGGCTACCGGGTCAGTCGCGCCGTCGGCCGCCGCATTCTGTTCGACGGCGGTGATGCGGCTGTCTGTCACAACGACGTCGAGCGGTCCACTGAAGCTCCCGCTCTCGTCGAGAACGCTCACCTCGCGAAGGACGAAACCGGTCGTCGTGCTCGCTCGGTCGCTCCCTCTGAACGATCTCCTAGACCGAAAGCCCCGCCGTTGCTAGTCGAGCTCGACCCAGTTGGCCTCTTCGAAGACCTCGTGGACACGGTTCGTGGCCTTCTCGAGGGCCTCGATGGCCGGGTCGGTCCAGTCCGTCGGGTCGACCGCGTGGACCGAGACGACCCCGACTAATTCGCCCTCGTGCTCGAGCGGCGTGAGCATCTGGCTCGTCATCCCGTAGTAGTCCTCGAGCGCCGGGATCTGAGGCGGGTCGACACGTACGTCTCGCTGCACGATCATCTTCCGCTCGTTCTTCAGAATGAGGACTGTCGAGGCCTGGTGGATGTCGATCGGCTTATACCCGACGAGGGTCATGCCGCCCGTGAGCGAGCTCACGCCGGGCGCACGAGCCTCCGCCAGGACTGGGTAGTCACGGTCGTTGGGAGTGTCGATCCGGATCGTGACGCGGCCGGCATCCGTCT
>JAUVPB010000274.1 GCA_030598925.1 Actinomycetes bacterium | reverse complement strand
ACGGTTGGCCGGTGCTAGCCCAAACGTTCTCACTGGTGGCGAGCCCCCGAGTGCGTCATCAGGCCACCGTGGGCGGCGTCCTGGCAGACGCCGACTACGCGTCTGATCCACCCTCCCTCTTCTCTGCGCTCGACGCGGCTGTTCTCGTGGCAAGCGTCCGCGGCGAGCGCACCGTCACCGTCGACGAGCTGATCACTGGCTACTACGAGACGTCGCTGGAGCCCGACGAGCTGATCACCGCGGTCCGCGTACCCCCGCTCGCTGGGAACGCCGCGTACCGCAAGTTCAGATCGCGCTCCGAAGAGGATCGGCCGTGTGTCTCGGTCGCCGCAGTCCGTCGCGGGGACGAGCTTCGCGTCGTCGTCGGTGCCGTCGCGAGCCGGCTGCAATACTTCCCCGAGGTCTGCGCAAAGGCGCACGGTGTGGCGCCGTCGCGCGCGTTGGCCGCAGGGATCGGCAGCGCCTACGCCGCACGCATCGACCCGATCGCCGACGCCCGCGGCTCGAGCGACTACCGACGCCGCGTGATCGCGGTCGAGGTGCGACGCGCGATCGAGGAACTTGACGTCGCGAGCTGATGCCCTCGCCGACGGGATACGAGCTGCCGATTCTCACGGGCCGCCTGCGTTACTCGCAGGATGTCGAGCTCCCGGGCATGCTCCACGCCCGCGTCTTGCGCTCTCCGAGCCCGCACGCGGAGGTCGTGCGAGTCGACGTGTCAGCCGTCCCGGCGGGAGTCACGACGCTAACCCCGGCCGACGTGCGCGATCTCGGCTCCTACGGGTGTCAGATCCAGGACCAAGCGGTCCTGGCCGTCAATGCCCGTCACGCCGGCGACATCGTCGCCGCCGTGGCCGCTGAGACTCTGGAGCAGGCTGACGAGGCGGTGGCATCGATCGAGGTGGAGTACCGCGAGTTGCCGGCCGTGCTCGACCTCGAGACAGCCCTCAAGGGGGAGCAACTGGTGCATGAGCGCATCCAGATCTCGGACAACGATGCTGCCTACTTCGGCCTACGGCCGGAACAGGGCACGAACGTCTGCCATCAGTTCCGGATCGTCCACGGCGAGATCGACGCGGGCTTTGCAGGAGCAGATGCCGTCGTCGAAGGCACGTACCGGACGTCAGCTGCGCAGCAGGCCGCCATGGAACCGCACGCGACGGTCGCCCGCTGGCATGAAGGACGCCTCGAGGTCTGGACGGGCTCACATACGCCGTTCAACGTTCGCTCGGAGCTCGCCGCAATCTTTCGAGTCGCGGAAGAGCAGGTGCGTGTCGTGTGCCCCCCGATCGGCGGCTCGTTCGGCGCGAAGACGTTCGTGCATACCGAGGCGATCGCTGCCGCGCTCGCACGGAAGGCAAACCGGCCTGTCAGGTACATCCTCACGCGAGCGGAGGAGTGGCAGACGAACGGCCGTCATCCGTCCGTCATCAACATCAAGATGGGCGCCACCGCCGACGGGCGGATCGTCGCGAAAGAGATCGACGCTGTGATAGACACGGGCGCCTACGCCGACTGTGGTCCCGGCGTGGCGGTGAAGATCGGCTACTCGGCCGTCGGTGCGTACCGCATCCCGAACGTGCGCGTTCGATCGCGTTGTGTCTACACGAACCTGCCTCCGAACGGCGCGTTCCGTGGCTACGGCGCTACGCAGGCAGCCTGGGCGTCGGAGCTGATGATGGACCGGCTCGCGGCGGCGCTGTCGATCGACCCACTCGAGCTGCGCTTGCGCAACGTGTTGCGTGACGGCGACACGTTCTGCACCGGCGAGCGCGTGCATGACGTCCGGTTTGCGGAGTGTCTTGAGCAGGTCGCGGCCGCGATCGATTGGTCGAGTAGCCGGCACGGAAAGGGGATCGCCGTCGTGCTCAAGGGCATGCAGACGCCGAGCCGGGCCGGAATCGCAGTCGAGATGGACGGCGACGGCTACGTGCTGCGCTGCGCGACGGCCGAGATTGGGCAGGGCGTGAAGCGCGCGTTGACACTGCACGCGTCCGAGCTACTTGGTGTGCCACCCGAACAGATCCGGTTCCCCGACCCGGACACCGATCGCGTCCCTTACGACACGCGGGCGACCTCGAGTCGATCGACATACATGATGACGGGCGCGCTCGCCAACGCCGTCGAAGACTTGCGGCGTGACGGAAAGCGCGGGGTTGGCGAGTTTCGGAACGAGGGCGGCCTCGACCCGGACACGGGGCAGGGCATCGCCTCCTCACACTGGCACCAGGGCGCCTGCGCGGCGAGTGTTGAGGTCGACGAGGAGACAGGGCGGGTCCAGGTTCGCGACCTGCACACCGCGGTCTACGCCGGACAGGTGGTGAACCCACTCGGTGCCGAGCTCCAGAACGTCGGCGCCATGACGATGGGCCTCGGCGGGGCGCTCTTCGAGTCGGTCGCGTTCGCCGACGGTCAGGTCGTCAACGCGAACCTCTCCGACTACCAGATTCCGGCGATCACGGACCTTCCGACGATGACGCAGACGATCGTCGAACGGCCTGGCGCGGAGATCCATGGCCTGGGCGAGACAGCCGTTCCGCCGGTTCCGGCCTCGATCGGCAACGCGCTCGGTTCACTCGGCCTCCACCTCAACGAGCTGCCGATCACCTCGGAGGCGGTTCTGGATGCTGTCGATCGTCGTGCGGAGGCTGACGCGTGAAGCTCGAGTTCACGCTCAACGGCGGCTCGGTGACGGCGGAGTCGACCGCGGACACGAACCTCCTGACCGTGCTTCGGGAAGAGTGCGGGATCCTGTCCGTGCGGGAGACCTGCGGCATTGGCGTGTGCGGCGCCTGCACGGCTCTGGTCGATGGCGTGCCGATCTCCACGTGCCTGCTCCTCGCACCGCTCGCGTCGGGCTGCGACATAACGACCGCGGAGGGACTCGCCGACGACGACCCGGTCCTGGCTGCGTTCAGCGAGGCTCACGCATACCAGTGCGGCTTCTGCACACCGGGCTTCGTATTGACCGTGAAGCACCTGGTCGAGGAGAACCCATGTCCGACCGACGAGGAGACGAGGCGCGCACTGGCCGGCAATCTCTGCCGGTGCGGGTCATACGAGAACATCCTCGACGCCGCCCGGCGCGCGGCCGCGCATGCATCCCGGATGCCGGTCGGGGAGAACACGGATTGACTGATCGTCGTAGATGCGCCATGGTTGCGCCCTAGGACCACACGTAGAAACCGGTACCAAGCGACAAGGAGACCACATGGCGTTCACCGCGACGAAGGACTTGATGCTCCCGGCAACGGTCACCGGCTCGTGGCCGCGACCCCGTTGGTACACGGAGAACATGAACAGCCGCCCGCTCGACACGGCGATGATGGATCCCTGGTACCGGGAGCAATTCAGCGATGCGCACGCCGTCGTGGTTT
>JAUVPB010000185.1 GCA_030598925.1 Actinomycetes bacterium | reverse complement strand
CGGGCGCGGCAGCAAGCTCACCGAGGCAGGGCGCGTACTCGCCACGCACGCCGCCCAGGCGCTGCTGACACTCGAGGCGGGCGAACAGGAACTCCGCGCACTCTCCGGCCTCGAGGGCGGCACGATCCACCTCGGCGCCTCCTCCACACCAGGCATCTACCTCCTTCCTGACACGCTCGGTTGCTTCCGTGACGATCACCCCAACGTCACCGTCGAGGTCGAGATCGCCTCCTCCGGCGAGATCGTCGAGCGGCTGCTCACGGGCCGTGTTCAACTCGCGCTCGTCGGCCAAGTCAGCACCGAAGAGCGAATCGAGTTCGAGCCATTTCTCGACGACGAGATCGTCGGTGTCGCGGCGCCAGGAACCCTTGCCGTCAAGAACGGCAAGATAGACGCCGAGCAGATTGCCGACCACACGCTGCTCGTCCGCGAACCCGCCTCCAGTACACGACGCATCGCCGACGAAGCTCTCGCTGAGACCGGCGTCGTGGCGGGTCGCATCTGGGAGCTCGACTCCAGCGAAGCGATCAAGCGAGCAGCCCGTGCCGGCCTCGGCATCTCCTTCCTCTCCCGCTACGCCGTTCTCGAGGAGGTCGAGCGAGGTGATCTGGAAAGCTTCCGCGTCCGCGGGCAGCCACGACTGACGCGGAGCCTCTACACCGCTCGCCTAGCCCGTCGGCCGCTCACACCGAGCGAAAAGGGCTTCCTCGCGACCCTCACCCGCTGCTGTACCAAGAACGAGCACTACGCCGCAGCCTGCCTCGCCTGAGCGAGCGTTGGGTGGGCGGCGTACGTCGCGGCCACGGACGCCCGGTTTTCCCTACACTCTCGTCGCCGACGCGGAGAGGACCCGATGCCAGAGCTACTCGTGATCGCCTATGAAGGCGAAGACGCGGCCGGTCGCGCGCGCGAGGAGCTCACCGAGCGAGCCAACGATTTAGGAGTCCGCCTCCAGGAGGCGATGGTCATTCGCTACGGGACCGATGGCGAGCTGACTGCGCCGGAACCACCTTCGCCCAAGGCCGGCATGAAGAAAGGGGCCGTCATCGGCGGGATCGCGGGCCTCCTACTGGGCGGCGTTGCGGCGATTCCTGGCGCTGTGATCGGCACGGCGTTTGGCGGACTCGTCAATGCGGCTCGAGGTGATTTCGGCACCAGCCAGTCCGTCCGCGACGACGCCTCGGCTGCGCTCTCGCCCGGAACGTCTGCTCTGCTCCTGCTCGGTTCTGCAGAGGACGCCGGCGCCGTAATCGAGATACTCTCGGCCACCTCCGGCAACGTCATTCGCACGACGATCGGCTCCCGCGATCTGCGGGAACTCGAGGAGGCGCTCGCAGCAGCCGAGTAAGCGACGCGGTAGCGGCTGCGACTGACTACGAAGTAGCCGCGCTCAGCGCGCGCGCGAGGGCCGCTTTCGTCTGAGGCCCGTACTTGCCGTCGACCGTGATCCCGGCGTCTGTCTGGAACTTGCGGACCGCGGCGGTTGTGCCAGGGCCGTAGAGACCGTCGATCGCCCCGTCGTAATAACCGAGTTGCTTCAGCTGTCGCTGGATCTTCTTGACCGTGGCAGGCGGAAGATCGACTCCCGCCTTGGGCTTGATGACCCCTCCGCCGGCGAAGCGCACGCCCGCTTTCCCGAAGTCCTGCCTCGACAGCTTCCGGATCTGTCGTACGCCTGCGCTCGATCCGTCGACGACCGGCGCCCCGGCACCCCGCAGGGCGACAGGGACGACTCGACCGGCGCGCCAGCGGCCGTTCGAGTTCAGCGTGACTCGGAGGATCCCCGAGACGCCGCCGGGACCGCTCGTGTTGAAGTTGCCGTGGCTCGAGAAGTTCCCGAGGCTGTACGCGATCAGCCGGCCTCGATACCACTCCATCGCTCGCAGCACGTGCGGGCCGTGTCCGACCACGAGATCCGCGCCGGCATCGACTACGGCGTGCGAGAACGCAACGACGTTGCCTCGCTGCTCACCGAGAAACGTCTCCGGCCCGGGACGCACATGCGTCGCACTCGAGCCCTCGGCGCCCCCGTGGAACGTGACCACAACGACGTTCGCGCGCCGGTCCGCCTTACGCACCAGCTTCTGCGCGGCAGGGATGTCGAGGATGCTCGGAAACCCCGAGCTGTGTCCAAAGCCGACGATCGCGACGCGAACACCGCCCGAAGTGCGATACGCGATCCTCCCGACACGACCGGCGTGCTTGATCCCGGCGCCTTTCAGTGCGCGAATCGTCTGGTCGAATCCGTTCTGCCCGTAGTCCAACGCGTGATTGTTCGCGACATTGAGCACGTTGAATCCCGACTGCCTCAGACCACGCGCATATTCGGGCGGAGCCTGGAACGCGAAGCAGTTCGAGCTACCGCCGCCGCACTTGGAGCTCGCGCCCGTCGACAGTGTCGTCTCGAGGTTGCCGAGCACAACCCCTCCGCCTAGCTGAGAGGCGACACCAGCAAGCAGTCCTCTCGCTCCGCCCGACGGACGGTTGGATGCACTCCCGAGGGTGATGTCACCAACCGCCACGATGGTCACCGTCCCCGAACCGGCAAGCGCCTCCGACGCGGTTAGCTTCCTCGTCTCACCTTCTTCGTCGGGGAGCTCGGCGCGGGTGGGAGCCAGCGCGACGGGCAGGCTCTCCCCGCTCAGCGCGGGCTCTGAGGGTTGTTGTGTCTCGGCCGCAGTATTCGTGCCGCCCGGCATTGCGATCGCGGCGCCGACGGCTAGAGCCGCGGTCGCGGCGACGGCGACAGCGAGCGCAAGTCGAGACCGAGCGAGCCTGCGGACCGTGCGCAGTCGGGTGCGGGTGGGCGTCATTTCAGGGCGATTCGCTACAGACGGGCGTGACAACCAGACTAGCGATCGGCCGCGACCACCTCCTCCGGAGCATCTCATTCGCGCGTAGGAGCTCAAGCGCCGAGGTAGGGGCGTCGATACAGACCTCGATGCGTCAGAGTGTGGTGACGTCCGTGGCGGCTCTAGTCGCTCTTCTCATGGTTGGGTCGGCCTATGCCGCCTCGTCGGCGAAACCCGCGAGCCATTGGGCGTCGCACGAGATCAGGACGGTCGTGAAGGCCGCGGTGATGGGCCCGAGCGTGAAGCACTTCCGGCCGGACGAAGCCTTCACCTGGGGTGAGCTCGCGGAGGCGGTGGGCGCGATTCGAGGTCGTACGCCGATCGTGCGCGACCCGGCTCGGCCCGTGACGCTGGCGCAGCTCGACGCCTGGTTGGTGCGCACCGCGAAGCTCGGCGCCGCGGCAAAACGCGTTCGTCGAGCCCTGGCCGCTGTTGGGTTCGACTCGCCACGCCGAGTCGCGACCGAGACGGTCGCGCGGCTCGCGGGCTTTCGCATCAACCACGAGCAGGCAGACGAGACGCGCGAGATCCTTCCGAGCGAACCGGTCTCTCGATCGGAGGCGGCGTATTCGTTCGCGCGCCTGCTCAAGCTCACGCTCTGGGAGCGCCGGTCGATCAAACGGCGGACGCGCCTCCTCGCGCTTCCACAACCGAGCGACTGGCAGCGTGAGGTACTGAGTCGCGCGCTGGCCGTCGTCGGGCACCCCTACGTCTGGGCCGGGACATCGCCAGAGCGTCAGCAGCTCTTCGGTCAAGAGGTATCGGGCGGCTTCGACTGCTCAGGCTTCACCTGGCACGTGTACAAGGGGCAACCGTTCGCTGGCGCCGAGCATCTGGGAAACCAGCTCGTCGGCCGCACGTCGTACGCGATGAGTGGCGAGTTCGACGAGGCTCAGCGTCTCAGCTTCGAAGAGCTACAACCGGCCGACGTCTTGTTCTTCGGTGACTCGGGCGTCGACTCGGAACCGGGGGAGGTCGGTCACATGGGGATCTATCTCGGCGACGGCTGGATGGTGCACTCCTCCCGCCACGGAACCACGATCGCACCGCTCTCTGACTACTATCTCGACCGCTTCGCCTGGGGCCGGCGCGTCCTCGCCGAAGCCGGACTGTCCTAAAAGCCCGGCTCGTTGCGGGTCGTGACCTCGCGACCGGCCTCCGAATCGAAGCTCGTACACTGACGCCGATGACAGGCGCGTACTAGTACCTCGGAACGGCTTCGATGAGCAGGGCATCACTTCACGAGCGGCCGTCCGAGCTACTCCAGGCGCTTCTTCGCTTTGACACGTCGAATCCGCCTGGCAACGAAGCCGCGTGCATCGGCTTCATCGACGCGCTGCTCACCGAGTCCGGGTTGGAGACGAGGATCGTGGCGCGAGACCCGGATCGTCCCAACCTGATCGCTCGCTTGCCCGGAACGGGGAAGGCATCGCCGCTCCTCTTGTATGGCCACGTCGACGTCGCGCCGACGGCAGGCCAGCAGTGGCGCTACCCACCGTTCGAGGGGATCCTGGCGGACGGCTTCGTCTGGGGTCGCGGCGCGATTGACATGAAGGGAGGCGTCGCGATGCTCCTCAGCGCTCTGATGCGAGCCAGAGCCGAGGGGATCGACCCACCAGGCGACGTCGTCCTCGCAGTACTCGCCGACGAGGAGGCGGGAGGCCACTTCGGCGCTCGCTTCCTCGTTGACGAGCATCCCGAGCTGTTTGCCGGGATCCAGTACGCGATCGGGGAGTTCGGCGGTTTCAACTTGGAGATCGCCGGCAGGCGCTTCTACCCGATTCAGGTCGCCGAGAAACAAACCTGCTCGTTGCGTGTCACGCTCCGCGGCCCAGGTGGCCACGGGGCGCTCCCGCTGCGCGGAGGGGCGATGGCAGGGCTCGGCCGCCTCCTCGAGCGGCTCGACCGACGACGGCTGCCCGTCCACGTCACGCCAGTAGCCTGCGAGATGATCGAGGCGATCGCCGGCGCGTTGCCTTTCCCCCACAGGAACGCCCTCAGCCTGCTGCTCAACCGGCGCCTCACCGACCGCGTCCTTGATCTCGCCGGCAAGCAAGCAGCGCCCTTCGACCCGTTGCTTCACAACACCGTGAACGCCACCATCGTGCGCGGTGGAGCAGCGGCCAACGTCATTCCCAGCGAGGTTGTGGTCGAGCTCGACGGTCGTCTGCTGCCCGGCCAGCCTCCTGAGACACTGGTCGCGGAGGTCTGCGCGCTTGTGGGGCAGGAGGTCGAGATCGAGGTACTCCAGCACGATCCCGGTCCGCCGGCGCCAGATATGGGCCTCTATGCCACGTTGGCAGCCATCCTCCGTGAGGACGACTCCGACGCGACGCCGGTTCCGATGCTGCTACCCGGTGTCACGGATGCGCGCCACTTCGCTCGCCTCGGGATCCAGACGTATGGCTTCCTACCGATGCAACTCCCGCGCGAACTCGAGTTCTCGAAGCTCATCCACGCCGCCGACGAGCGCATCCCTGCGGGGGCGCTCGAGTTCGGGACCGCAGCAATCGTCAAGGTGCTGCAGCGCTTCGACGCGGCGTAGCTTGCATCTCCCGGTGTGGAACGAGCAGGGAGGCGGCCAGAACCGTCGCCTTCCCCTAACTTGTACGCGCGATGGCCCCCGCCTCAGAACGAATCACGATCACGCGCAACCAGCGCCTGTTCGCGTCGTGGATGACGGACGTTCTCATCTACATCGTCGTGCTGAACCTCTTCGTGGAGTTCGTCGACGCCATCGTGATCGACTCGTTCTGGATCTCGATCCTGACGGCTGTTCTCCTGAAGCTCATCCTCGATCTGATCGGCGGCGTCGAGCACCGGGT
>JAUVPB010000014.1 GCA_030598925.1 Actinomycetes bacterium | reverse complement strand
GGGCGATCAGCGTCAGCGGCATGACGACGCGCACGAAGTACCGCAGGGCGTCGAAGCCGATCGCGGCCAGGACGGCGCCGATCGCCGCGATCACGAGCGATGTGGGAACCAGGCCGAGGTCGTAGTCGGCGAGCGCCTGTACGAGGGCGCGCGCGCCGATCGCCGCCGCCAGTGCCTGCGCGGCGAACCAGTAGATCGTCGCAACGATCCGGTACGGGGAGGTCAGACCTCGAGAGCCGAGAAGACCGAACGTGCCGCGCATCGCGACCTGACCAGGCAGGCCGTAGTCGACACCCACCTGCGCCGCCACGATGAGCATTAGAGCTCCGGCCAGAGAGCCGAGGGCCAGTGCGGTCGCGGCCCACCAGACGGGCAGCCCGCCCACCGAGGCAGCGAGAGCGCCCAGCACCAGCACGAGCGGGCTCGAGTTCCACGTGAACAGGATCGCGAAGAGGTCGCGCCACCCGGTAGTGCGCAGCTCCTCGGGTACGGGCTCGACCCCGTAGCGCTCGATGCCGAGCGGGACGCGATGCCGCCCCGTTGAGCTCACGAGGCGACCGTCTCGGCTAGCGGGTCGATCACGTGGGTCGACCCCCGACAGACTCCAGTTCCCTAGGAGCCCGTCACCTCACTTGCCGCGCCGACGCCCGCCGCCGCCTTGCTGTTGCGCTGAATGAAGTCGAGCACGGCGCCCGCATACTCCTCGGTCGAGTCGAAGATGGTCGAGTGCCCCGCGCCCTTGACCACGTACTTCTCGGCACCCGCGATGCCCTCGTAGATGCCTTGCTGCCCAACACCGTTCGGCCCCTGATCCCAGGGCGTCATGATGTCAGCGTCGCCGCCGATTACGAGTGCCGGCGCGCTCACCTTGGAGAGCCACGGCGTGAGGTCCATGTCCATCATGGCCTGGCACGCAGCGCAGTAGACCTCGAGGTCATTCGAGTCGCGCAAGATCTGCTGGATGTGATCGACGACGTCGGGATTCGCTTCCAAGAACTCGATGTTGACCGCTTGCCACGCGATCAGCTCGGCGAGGATTCGGCTTCCCGGGCCGTCGGGATCCATGCGGGAGAGATCGATCCAGTTCTTGAAGATCAGCTGGCCCGCAAGACCGAGCTTGGCCGCAGCGCAGTTGATCGTGACGGAGATGACCCTGTCCGGGTACTTGCCGGCGGTGACCAACGCGATCATCCCGCCCATCGAGGTGCCGTGAATATGAGCCTCGCCGATGTCGAGCACGTCCATGAGACCGATCACGTCGTCGGCCCACACTTCCATGTCGTAGTCCTGGTGCGGCTTGTCCGAGACCCCGTATCCGCGCTGGTCGTAGTCGATGACCTTGAAGTGCTCGGCGATGATCGGGGTCGCCGGGTCGAGGTTGAAGTGCCCGAAACCGGCTCCGTGGATCTGAACAACGGGCTCACCCTCGCCCGTAATTCGGTACCAGAGGTTGACGCCGTTGACCTCGATCGTGCTGCCTTCCATCTTCTCCTCCTCGGTCGTCGGCCTCTCGACCGCCGCGACTATCGCCTGAATCGCTCGATTATCGCACGGTCGGCCGGTCGCCTGAAAGACCTGGTTACGCGCTCTCGACCGAAAGGGCGCGCAGCGCCTCGATCTCAAGCGCCGCGCTACGGACGGAGTCGACCTCGTGTGCCGTCCACTGCCGCTGCCCTCGCGTCTCGTGAACCGAGACCCAGCCGACGACATCCCCGTCCTCGAGCACCGGCGCGAGTAGCTGGGCACGGACGCCGTAAACGTCGATCAGAGCCTGCGGGGGCCGCGGCTCCGCCGTCCCGCAGTTGGGCTGAACGAGGATCTCCTTGCGCGCCATGATCCACTGCGCGGTCGGCGCGTTGCGCTGATCGAGGGAGTCGTCCTGGCGGATTGGAGCGACGCCGTCGGCGATCGCTTCGGCGACCGCGGGGAAGTTCTTGCCGGGCGTATCAAGCCGCAACGTGACCCTGCTCGCACCGACCTCGTGCAGCAGGCGGTCAACGAGCGGTTGGAAACGCTGGTCGTCGGCGGAAACGGGTTGCGTCATCGACGCTCAGCCGGCGGCGCGAGTGACGGTCATCGTCGTCGTCTCAGGCGAGCTGCCAAAGAAGTCAGCCTGGAACTCCTCGTCGCTCGACCAGTCGCGCTTCTCGACGAGCCTCCGCTCGAGCGTGAAGCTCGCCTCGCTCCCGCCGAACGGGAACGGATCCATGCTCACAGCCCACGGCCCCAGCGGTTCGATCGCAATCGCCGCCTCAGCGCCGGCGTAATCGCTCGGCACGGGCTCGAGCGAGTCGCTCTCTCCACCGTCGAGATCCTTCATGCAGAAGTACAGCGACAGGCGGTCGAATACCTGGAGGAAGCGGTAGTTGACCCAGCGCTCGTCGTCGTCCAGCCCGAGCTCGTCGATTCGGTCGGGGTAGCCTTCTTCCTGCTCGGCCACGAAGGAGTCGACGAGCTCGCGAACGTCGTCGGCGTGCGTGAGCCTCAGCGACGGCTGCGAGTCGTAGCGACCCCGGTAAATACCGGCGCCGTGCATGGACACAAGGAGGCCTGCGTAGGGATCTTCCTCGGTCACAGCCGAGATGCAGGCGCGATAGAAGTGCAGATGGAGCGGGACCTGGACATCCAGGAAGCTCCGAGGGCGCCCAGTCTCGACGTCGAGCGAGGGAGAGCGCTCCCAGACAGCCCAACCGTCGTCATGACGCCGCGAGGAGATCACGAGCGGTTTCAGCGGTGCGGGAGCGACGAGGTCCTCGCTCCCCCACGCCGTGCAGAGTTGCTCACTGAGGACGGCGTGATCTGGCTGGAGGACGATCTGCCAGGTATCGCCTGCGTCTCTGACGATCATGCTTCTGTGACCTCCTCGAGTGGTCGACGAACGCCGAGGCGTCTGAGTCCGAGCCACGATCTTAGTCGCGCGTCGGCCCGCGGGCCGTTTCCGTGGTCGCGATCGAGATGAAGACGGTCCGTCGGCGCTTGCAATGTGAACGCAGATGCGAGAATCGATCCGCGCATGAGCGATACGAACGACGAATCGGTGCCAGCCGGACACGAGGCCTCCCTCGGGACACGGCTGCGCCAACTCGCAGGCCACTCGGCTGTATACGGGCTCGGAGGGCTCGCGGCCAAGTTCGTTGGAATCTTCCTCCTGCCCCTCTACACACACCGCGTGAGCCGCGCCGACTTTGGCGAGGTCGAGCTCGTGATGGCCGGCGTGGCAGCCCTCGCGATCGCGTTGAAGCTGGGGCTGATCAACGCAATGTTCCGGTTCTCGTTCGTCGATCGCACGGCTGCGGCGAGGCAGAACGCGATGCAGACGTCGTTCACGAGCGTGCTCGTGACCTCGACGATCGGTCTTGTCGCAGGTCTGGTGCTGATCGACCCGATCTCCCGTGGCATCAACGTCGACGAGACGCTCGTGCTGATCGGCGTCTTCGGCCTGTGGGTGACGATCAACTACGACCTGCTCACCGCGATCTACCGGATAGAGCAGCGCCCCACCGCCTTCGTCATCTACTCGCTGACCAACGTCGCGATCACCGTGACGGTGTCGATCATCCTCGTGGTGCCGCTCGACCTCGGCGCCACCGGAATCATTCTCGGCAACTTCGCCGGCACGTACTTCGTGTACACGCTGATGCTCTACGCGAGACGCGACACGGTGGGTTTCAAGCATTTCGACCGACCGCTGCTCCGGCGGATGCTGATCTACGCGATGCCCCTCGTCCCAGCCGGGTTGATGCTGTGGGCGTTGAATCTCGCGGATCGGTTCCAGATCCAACGGCTGGCGTCGGCGGAAGCGCTCGGCTCGTTCTCGGCGGCATCGAAGATCGCGCTCGGCATCATGCTGCTGATCGGCGCGTTCCAGACCGCGTGGGCGCCTTTCGCCCATTCGATTCACAACGACTCGGAGGCACGGAGTACGTACCGTGCCGCCTTCTCGTACTGGGCAATGGTGATGTGCTGGGCCCTTGTCGCCATCAGCGCGCTCACGCCGCCCTACGTGCGGCTGGCCTTTCCCGCCCGCTGGTGGGACTCGGCCTCCGTCGTCCCGCTCCTGATCGGCGGGAGCATTCTCTATGGCGCGTACATGATCATCCGGATCGGCGTCAACCGATCAGGGCGCACGCAGTTCACACCGGTCGTCGCAGCCGCAGCGATGGCTGTGAACGTCGGGCTCAACTTCGTCCTGATACCCGCCTGGGGCATCGTTGGCGCAGGCGTCTCGACCGTCATTGGCTACTCGACGCTGCTGCTCCTGGCCTGGTTCAACGCGCAGGCGGGCTTCCCCGTCGCGTATCACTGGAGCAGGGTCGCGCGCACCGTAGGGGTCGCATGCGGCTTCGTTGCCATCTCGATCTGGGCGATCCCCGACACCGGCCCAGTCGGCATACCGCTGCGAGTGCTCCTCGCGCTCGTATTTCCGCTCGGCCTGATGGCCGTCGGTGTCTTGACCCCAGGCGATCGTGCGCGGATCAGACGGCTCGCCCGGGCGATGAGATCGCGCCGCGGCAAGTCGCAGCGCCCCGTGGATGGCGTCGACGCCTCAGGCGGGATCATCCCGTAACCCATGCCGATGCGGCCCCGCGTGGGCGGCTCGAACGACCTGCTGCGCGCTAACGTTCCGTCGGTGAGCAGCCCTGAGGTCACCCCGAATCGGCGGCCCCTGCACCTCGAGCGATCGGCCAGGACTGGCCAGCGGGCTGGGGCGCGCGTGCGACGGTTCTACCGCCGCGCCTCGAGCGGTCTGCGCATGCTGCCGCGCTTCTTGATCATCGGCGCGGCCCGAGCCGGCACCACGTCGCTCTACTCCTACCTGGTGGCGCATCCCTCTGTCAGCGCACCGACGCACAAGGAGATCCACTTCTTCGACCTCAACTATGGACAAGGTCTCAACTGGTACCGACGGCACTTCCCGTTGGCGGCACCGCACCGCCACGGGCACACCGTGAGCGGCGAGGCGAGCCCCTACTACCTGTTCCATCCAGCGGTGCCCGAGCGCGTGCGCGAATCGGTGCCCGAGGTCAGGCTGATAGCGCTCCTGCGAAACCCGATCGAGCGCGCGTACTCGCAGCACCAGCTCGCAGCTCGGCATGGTCGCGACACGCTCTCGTTCGAGGCCGCGATCGCGGCCGAGGAGGAGAGGCTCGCGGGCGAGGGCGAGCGCATGCGGACTGACCGGCGGTACGAGAGCTTCGCCCACCGGCATCACACCTACCTCGCTCGCGGCCTCTACGCCGAGCAGCTCGAGCGCTGGTACGGGCCGTTTCCGCAGCAGCAGCTGCTCGTGCTGCGAAGCGAGGACTTCTTCGAGGATCCGAGGACGGTTCACCGGGAGACCCTCGACTTTCTCGGACTCGAACGCCATGATCTCGACCACTACCGGGCCTTCAACCAGAAGCCCTACGCCGATCTGGGGCTCGAGACGCGCGAGCGCCTACGTCGGTACTTCGCGGAGCCGAACCGGCGGCTCGAGGCGCTGCTCGGACGCGAGCTTGGGTGGGACTAGCAGGCCGGTCTCAGCCGCTGGTCTCGGCGGCTGGTTAGCCCGCCGCGACGCGTCGCTGGGCCCAGGGCACGAGCCCGCCGGCCTCGATCATGTCGAGCATGAACGGCGGTAGAGGTCGCGCCTCGAAGGAAACCCCGTCGACGTCGACCGTTCCTGCGTGCGCGTCGACGCGAATCTGAGCGCCGGGTCGAGCAGCCTTCGCCGCCTCAGGCGCCGTGATGATCATCAGACCAAGGTTCACGCAGTTGCGCTCGAAGATGCGCGCGAAGCTCTTACCGAGCACGCACTGGATTCCAGCCGCCTTCATGGCCTGCGGCACGTGCTCGCGGGACGAGCCCATACCGAAGTTCTCGCCGACGACCAGCACGGTGTCACCAACAAGCTGATCGCGAAGCGACGGATCGAGACCTTCGAAGAGGTGGTTTTTCTTCTGGTCGGGATCAGGAATATTGAGGAACGAGCCCGGGTAGAGGACGTCCGTGTCGACGTCATCCTGGTCGATCACGATGGCCGACCCCTCGATCGCGCGGGCCGCCGTCATGCCGGGACCGCGTCGAGCACGTCTTGCGGGTCGACGATCTCGCCGGCGACGGCAGCTGCCGCAGCGACCCAGGAGTTCGCGAGGTGCACCTCTGCCTCGGGCGAGCCCATTCGGCCCTTGAAGTTGCGGTTCGTCGTCGCGATCGCCTTCTCACCGGCGGCGAGCACGCCCATGCCCCCGCCGAAGCACGCTCCGCAGGTCGGCGTCGACACGACGGCGCCGGCCTCGACGAACGTGTCGATCAGGCCCTCAGCCAGCGCCTCACGGTAGATCTTGGCCGTGGCCGGCACGATGATCGCACGGCAGCGTTCGTGCACGGTACGACCCTCGAACAGCTGCGCCGCCTGCCGCAGATCAGTCATCGTCCCGTTGGAGCAGTTACCGATGTAGGCCTGGTCGATCGGAATGCCTATGGCGTCGTCAAGTGACGCGACGTTGCCGGGAGAGTGCGGCATCGCGATCAGCGGGCCCAGAGCATCGAGATCGATGCGGACCTCCCGCGCAAACGGCGCGCCGGGGTCTGATCGCTCCGGCGTCCACGTGCGGTCGGTGCGACCCTCGAGGTACTCCCGGGTGACCTCGTCAGCCGGGAAGATCCCGGTCTCCGATCCTGCCTCGACCGCGAGGTTCGAGACGGCGAGCCGCTCGTCGATCGTGAGGGCCTCGGCGCCGTCCCCCACGAACTCGAGCACGTGGTTGGTGCCACCGCCGACGCCAAGCTCGGCGATCACGGCCAGGATCAGATCCTTGCCGCTCACGAACGGTTGCTTCGAGCCGGTGAACTCCACGCGAATCGTCGCCGGAACGCTTTGCCAGAACTCGCCGAACGCGAGGCAGGCTGCGACATCGGTCGAGCCCAGACCGGTGGCGAAAGCGCCAAGCGCCCCATGGGTGCAAGTGTGGGAGTCGCCGCCAGCGACGACATCGCCCGGCACGACCCACCCGTCCTCCACCATTACCGCGTGCTCGATACCTCCTCGGCCCTGGTCATAGAACGCGACGCCCTGGTCCTTCGACCACGTCTTAAGGATCCGTTGGAGCTCTGCTGACTTCGCGTCCTTCGCCGGCATGAAGTGGTCGGCCACCATCAGGACCTTCGACGGGTCGAAGACGCGTGGTACGCCCATCCGCTCCATCTCGCGAAACGCGACCGACCCGGAGATGTCGTTCGCCATCACGAGGTCACAGCGGATCATCACGATGTCCCCCGGCTGAATCTCCTCGGCTTCCGTGTGCGCCAGGAGGATCTTCTCGGCGAGCGTACGGCTCATCTAGGCAGCCGCCGTTGCGCTCGATTCCGAGGCGCCAGCCTCGGCGATCACGCGCAGGTACTCGAGCGTCTCAGCCAGGGAGACGACGTCGCCGTACTTCGCGTCGATGTCGTAGAGGTTCGCCTCGTGAGCATCGGGGTTTCGATCGCCGACTGCCTCGCGCGGCACAACCGGTCGAAAGGCGTGCTGGATGGCGTCGACGGCCGTCGCGCGGACGCAGCCTGACGTGGAGGCACCCGTCACGATGAGCGTGTCGACATCATGCGCGGTGAGCAGCGCCTGAAGCGGCGTGCCGAAGAACGATGACGCGAACAGCTTCTTCAGCACCGGTTCACCTGGCCCGGGCGCGATGCGCGGATCGATCTCGACCCAGCGCGAGCCCGCCGCGAGGGTGGTCAGAACAGGGATCTTGTCGATGAACGCTTTCGCAGCGACCTGGTCTCCCTCGCTGTACTCGACGGTCGTGTAGACAATCGGGATAGCGGCCGCGCGGCTCGCTTCGAGCAACTCGCGGATGGCGTGCACGACGTCCTCGAGGTCACAGACCAGCGGCGACTCGGGATCGGTAAAACCGACGTTGACGTCGATGACCACCAGCGCAGGGCGCGCTCCGAACCCTGCCTTGCCGTGAAACCCGTCGAACCTCATCGTCCCTCCGTCTCGCCGAACGCCGTCGGAGCAGAGTCACCTCCGCCCGTACAACGTACCTTGGGTCAGCCGTCCGAGAGCGGGCGCCACCCTCAGCGCGGGCGGCGCACAAGAACGAACGCGAGCGGAATCGCGGCCGCGAGCGCGAGCCACGGAGCCAGCGGTGTCGCCTCACGGTCGACCGCGGCGTCAACCAGCGGGCCGTTGCCGAGGAAATGGTCGACGGCTGCGGAGACGCCTCCGATGTCCGACTCGCGAAACGTACTTACGCGCGGCCCGCTCGCGAAACTCGCGAGCATTGCCTCGGAGGAGGAGTCGGGCCGGTAGGACTCAGGCGAGCCGGACGCCTGCCAGACGCGCTCGTCCTCGTGCCAGAAGCGCACGAAGTAGAGCTCGATCGCCTCGGCCGCGAGCTCTTCGACCAGCGGGCGTGGATCGAAGGGTCTGCTCTCTCCGTCGGTGAGCACGATGACCGCACGCTTCGTCGAGCGCGCGGAAAAGAAGTTCTGCGTCGCGAGCCCGTCGAGCGACTCGAAGGTCGTAGCACGGATCTGCTCCCTTTCGGCTGGCGGGGGCTTCTCGATGCCGATCGCCTCGGTGACCACGAGCGTGAACGTGCTCCCGTCGGCGGTTGGGAACACGTGCGGGAGTGGACGATCGGTCAGTGAGGCCACCCCGAACGGAACGCCGGCGAACTGCGGGCGTAGATCGAGCGCGAACTGTATTGCTCGATCGAACCGCGTCGGCGCCTCGGGATTGGCTGAGGCGAGCATCGAGCGCGAGACGTCGAAGATGACGTACGCCTCGACATCGGCGCGGGCCTGGATCGAGCGTCCATGGGAGACGACGGGCTGGCTCGCTGCACCGGCGAGCAGCGCGAACAGTAGGACGACGGCCACCGTATCGCCGACCGGCACGAGTCGCCGCTGCCGCGGCAGTCCAAGCGCGCGACGAAGCTTCCCATCTCGGCGCGCAACGAGGACGACGGCCACCAGCGGAACGACGGCTGCCAGCCCGACGAGCGCCGCCGTCGTGGTGAGAAACGTGATCGACGCAGCCGTCATCAGGCAGCAGGCCCTAGTACCCGGTCCCCGGCACGCTCTCGCCGGCGCCCGTAATGCCACTGCCCGGCCCCTCGTCAGCGGCGCTCAGCACGATCCCCGCTGATCCGCTCAGCACGAGCTCGAGCCCGAGTTTCGCGGCCTCGTTCATTGGATCGAGTCGCACCGCGGTCTGGAACGCTTCGGTCGCCTGCTGCCGATAACGGGACGCGGCATCCGAGTCGATCACCTGGTCCTCGGCGTTGAGCGCCCCGATCACGGCGGCCGCGCGCGAAGCACGTTCAGGTGGATGGTCGTCGATTCGCTGAAGCACGGCGATCGCCTGCGCGTGGAGCTCGAGCACCTGGTTCGGTAGATGCGCGAGCCGGCGGCTCTCTTCGATGAACCCCAGCGCTCGGCGAAATTCGAGCTCGTCCTCGGCGCTCAGAAGCGTCCGGGCCACGCGATCGGCGAGCCCGAATACGGGAGCGTCAGGGTCGTGCGTCAGGACCGCGCGGCTTGCCGGGGCCCGAAGCGCGACGACCTGATCGTCAACTGCGCTCACGCCGCGAGCGAGCACGATCAGCAGCGCGGCGCCGGCCACGGCGAGCAGCGCCAGAGCTCCGCCGAATATTCGCCGGGTGCTCATGCGCCGTCCACTGTGGTCGGACGACCGAGGTTGAGTGGAGCCGCGAGGGGCTCACGCGACGCCAGCAGCAGCGCGACGCCAATCGTGAGCAACATGAAGGCGATGGGCAGGCCTGGGCCACGAACGTCGAGCGAGCCCGCGTCGCGACGCAGCGACCGCGAGTCGATCACGGTCTCGCCCGCGATGATGCGCTCGAACAGCTCCCGCTGAGCGGGGATCGCCGGGGGTACCGCCACGACGTCGAGCGACACGTCGTTCCTCGCGTACGTGACCAGCTCGCGCGCGAGCGCGCGAGCGTCGGTCTCGCGGTTGTCGAGATCACTGATGAGCAACACGTGCCCGCGGCCACCGGCAGCCTCGATCGCCTCCCGGGCGGCCGCGAGCCCAGCCGAGATCGCGGTGCCGCCGCCGAAATCGACGAACCACGGGCTGATGATGTAGTTGACCCCCGCGTTGGGGGCAAACGGCCGGTAGACCCGCGGACGGTCCCGTGCGGATGGCTCGGTCTTGGGGAGAAAGAATCGGATGAACGGTTTGAGCTGGCGTGGCAGCGCACCTGGAGGGAGCGCAAGCTGGGCGACGCCGGAAAAGAGAACGAGCCCGATGCGCACAGAATCGTCCGGCGTGTCCGCGAGTAGCGTGAGCGTCCGAGCGATCTCGTCGTATACGAGGTCGGAGACGCTCGCCGAAACGTCGAGGACAACGACCGTGCTCTGCCCGGACGGAAGCCGCGCCGACACGAGGTCAGAAGGTTGCCGTACGAGCACTGCCGCGAACCCGACCATGAGTGCGGCGATCAGCGCTGTCACACCGGCTACGGCCGCTGTCCGACGAGCCGGCACCGCGAGTGCATGCGCATCGGCCAGGCCGAGCCCACGAATCCGCGTCGCACGGCGAAGCAAGAGCAGCACGACGACGGGCGCGATCGCAAGCAGCGGAAACAGCCAGAGGCCGTGCGTGATCATGAATCCGCCTCCAGCTCCTGCGCAGCCGCCACCAACGCGTCCAGCTCCAGCTCGTCGGGCGTGCCGCTCGACCATGCGAGCCGGCGCGCCACCGGAGCGAACGCGTGGCCGTTGACCGAGTCGAGCTCGACGGCCAGCGCCTCGAGCGCCAGTCGCTGCGAAGCCGCCGAGTCACCGCGGGCATCGCGAAGCCGCGCGAGGGCGCGACCGAGCGAGTCGGACTCGGCAGCCGGCTGGGACGCCGGGACGCGCGGGCTCCATCTAGGTCGGAGCGCGACGAGCGCCCAGGCCGCTGCAGCCAGCAACAGCAGCGCCGCCAGCCCGATCAGGAGGCCGCGCAGCACGGTCGGGTCGACCGCATAGATCGGTTCGGGGAGCTCACCGAGGATCGCCTCGGCAGGCACATTCTCGGCTTGATCCCCGGCCCGCGCGACGAGGATGGCGGTCGGCCAGGTCGTTGGCAGCTCAACGACGAGGTTCGGGTCGCGCCTGAGGTACGAGACCATCGCGTCCGGCAGCTCGATCTCCGTCGATGACTCGTCGCCCAGGCAGTCGATGACCACGCACTGAAGCCGATAGACGTACCGCAACTCACTGAGCGGGCCGGCGTCAACACGCGAGACCTCGACGTCACGCGCCAGCTCGTACGGAGCGAACTGCACGCCGACATCGATGTGACGCGGATCGACAGCACGCGTGTCGACCGTGACGTCGAGCCTTGCAACGACGAGGTCGCCGAGGCGGTGAACGGGCGGTGAGATCGTGGTCACGACCGAGATGGGCTCGCCCGACTCCAGCTCTCGCGGCGCCGAGTCGGAGCCGCCGGCGTCGAGGCCGAGCAGAATGGCGACTGCTACGAGCCCGGCGGCGAGCAGGCCGACCAGAACGCCGAGGCCGAGACGTCCATTCACCGGACTGTCCGCGCTCCTTCGCGCCGACCGAGTGCCCAGTTGGAGAAGGACGCGAGCACCTCGGCTGGGTCGGCCGACGATACGTCGACGTGGTCGAGTCCACGCGATTCAAACCGTCCCCTGAGCCCATCGAGTCGCGCTTCATTCGCGGCCCGGCGCTCGGTGACATCAGCCTGGTTGAGCCGAACGTTGCGCGTGACACCCGTCTCGGGATCCGCGACCGCGAGGAGCATCCCAGCGACGGCCGGAAAGCTCCGCTCCCAGACTGGGTCCTGCATGACAACCGGGACGACGTCCCACCGGCGCGAGAGCATCGCATCCCACACCACTGAGCTCGGCGGGTTGATGAAGTCGGACAGGATGAACGTGAACGTCCCGCCGTGAAGACCGCGCTCGATCTGGAGCGTCTCGGTTATGGCCTCGTCGAGCGCGCCCAGCGGTGCATCGAACGTCGGCCGCGACGCGCGCTCGAGCAGCGCCTCGTCGGACGCACGGCCATCGGGCGGCAGCCAGGATCGCGGACTGCGGCAATCGAGAAGCCCCACCGGACAGTGGGCGTCGCCGGCGCTGCCCAGGATCACGCGCAGCGCTTCGAGGACTGCGGTGGGTTTCGACAGCCAGGGCAGACCGGGCGGAAAGAGCGCCATGGACGGGCTGCGATCGACGGCGACGATGACCCGCGCCGACTCCTCGGTCAGGTACTCGCGCACGACCAGCTGGTCGTCGCCCCGCGCCGAGCTCAGCCGCGCCGAGGCCCGGTGGTCGATCGCTCGGGCGTCGTCGCCGTCGCGGTACGGGCGGGCGCCGGCAACGTCGAGGCCGGGCCCGCGCCTGCGGGACCGCATCCGACCAACCGGAATCCCCGCGAGATGCCGCCGGGGTATGAGCGGAACACTCGACGGGTGACTCGGCACGCGCGATCCGTTCAGCCGCGCAGCGGCGCGGCGTCCAGGCACCGCTCTGCGAAGTCGCGTAGGGAGATAGCGCGCCCGCGGCGGCGCGCGTCACTCGCGAAGCTCGCAGTGAACAGGACGCGGTGGGCAAGAACTGGTACAAGCAACCGCTCGACATCGGCCGGTACGACGTAGTCGCGGCCGTCGAGGAGTGCCCAGGCCCGAACGGCGCGCTCGAGCGCGATCGAGCCCCGCACGGAGGCACCGAGCTCGACGATGTCGAGCGTGCGCGTCGCGCGAACGATGCGGATGATCCATTCCTGCAGCATGTCGTTAACGTGAATGGTCTCGGTCGCAATCTGGAGCCGCTCGATCGCTGAGAGAGAGACCACGGGAACCACCGAGTCGAGCGGGTGACCGTGCCGCTGGTCGCGAACGATCTCGAGCTCGTCATCGACGCCGGGGTAACCGAGAGACGTGCGCAAGAAGAAGCGGTCGAGCTCCGCCTCTGGCAGCAGAAACGTGCCCTCGTACTCGACCGGGTTCTCGGTTGCGAGCAGCAGGAAGGGCTGCGGTAGCGGTCGTGTCACGCCGTCGACGGTGACCTGGTGCTCCGCCATCGCCTCGAGCAGAGCCGCCTGTGTCTTGGGCGTCGCCCGGTTGACCTCGTCGAGCAGGAGGATGTTTGTGAAGATCGGCCCGGGCCTGAATTCGAACTCGCGCGTCTTCTGGCTGTAGACGGAGGAACCCGTCACGTCCGCCGGCTGGAGGTCGGGCGTGCACTGGATCCGCGTTGCCGCCGCACCGTCGATCGACTGCGCGATCGCCCGGGAGAGGATGGTCTTGGCCGTTCCCGGTACGTCGTCGAACAGGACATGGCCCCGCGCCGCGAGCGCGCAGACCACCAGCCGCACCTCGGCACTCTTGCCGCGGATGACCGACTCGATGCTCGCAGCCAGACGCTTCCCGGTCTCGACCGGCTCCTCCCTCGGCGTGTCGTTGCTCGCGTGAGCATCGACCGGCTCGAGCGCAGGGCGAGTCGAGTCAGGGGCCTGAACACCGGTGACGGGCTCGACCGCGGCGGGCGCGCCGGGAGTCTTCGACTCAGACATCGGTGCCTCAAGTATGACCCAGTGCCCATCGTGGCACGTCGGGTCCCGCTAATGACCCGTCACCTGTCGGCCCAGCAGCGGCCACAGCGCCGCCGAAACGACTGGGGGCGGAAATTGCGCTCCGCCCCCAGTGTCAACTCGATTTTCTAACCGAAGGCCGCATCGCGAAAGCGGCTCACGGGTGCTACCGCACCACGGTCAGGACGGCGCTGGAACGTCGTCGCCCTTCCGCACGCGGTCGAGGGCGTCGTCACCTGCCTCGAGCGGCGACCAACGGAGCGGCGTCGCCGGCACGGGCGGCTCGAGCCCGGTCTCCTCCTTGCAGTTCGCCAGGACCTCCTCGAGTGACGGTCCGAAGTCGAACGACTGGGCCGGGCCGCGCTCGTCGAGCTGTCGCGCGCGCTCCTTCTCGGTCGCCGCGACGTCGGCCTTCCCTTCGTCGTCGAGCACGACGCCGTAGCCCTCTTTCGCGAACTCTCTGCTCACGAGACCGTAGGACACGTCACGCTCGACAGCGTCGACGGGCCGGTCGAGACGATCCTTCCAGCCACCGCCGCCGGCAGTCCGATACACGAGCGTGTCGCCCGGCGCGACCTCGACCTGGTCGATCTTCGACGGCAAGATCTCCTCGGTGCCGTCGGCACGAACGAGCAGCTTGGAGGATCGACCCCCAGGCCAGCCTCCGAGCGCCGCCCACGGCCTGGTCAGCCAGCGATCGTCGTGGATCGAGACCTCGCCGGGCTCCAGGTACACGTAGCGCTTTTCGACACCGTTGCCCCCGCGATGGAACCCGGGTCCACCGGAGTCCTTCACGGTCGTGTACCCATCGATGCGGAGCGGGTAGTACGACTCGAGGTACTCCGTCGGGATGTTCTCGAACAGCGGCCACCAGGAGTGGCCGTCCATCCCGTCTCCGACCGGACGACCCGGAATGCCGCCGTACAGGATCTCCATCGAGTAGAAGAACTCACCGTTATCGTCCCAACCCGAATACAGCATGTACGGGCTCGTCCCGTAGCCGGAAGCCGTGTTGAGCTCCGGCGCCTCCTTGGTCAGCGCACCGCCGAGCACGTCGAACAGCCGCGCGAGCGCGTGCGTTCGACACCCGAGCGCGGCCGGGAACCGCGGCCTGAGCATGCTGCCCTCCGGCATGACGACGTGGAGAAGCGGGTAGAAGCCGTCATTGAAGAGAATCTGCGGGTCGTTGACCATGATCAGGTAGACCCCGATGAACATCTTGAACATGCCCTCGGAGAGGTAGAAGTTGATCGGTCCCAGCGACTGCGGATCGGTGCCCGACCAGTCGAAGAAGGCGTGGTCGCCTTCCCTCCAGATGGTCAGTTTCATCTTGAACGGCCCGTTGCCGAGGCCGTCGTCGTCGATGTAGTCCTCGAACGTCTCCGGCTGCTCCGGAATCGCGGCGTGGATGAGGACCTTCATCGCCTCGTAGGTGCGGTCGAGCAGCTTCTGGAGCGTTGCGAGATAGACGTCCCGGCCGAAACGCTCGCAGAGCTCGATGACTCGCTTCTCGCCGGCTCGACAACCGGCGACGATCGCGAACAGGTCGGCCCTGTTCATCTCCGGCAGCCGCATGTTGTTAAGGATCAGGTCGAGGACAGGCTGCTGCACCTCGCCGCGCTCGACGATCTTGAGGGGTGGAATGATCAGCCCCTCTTCGAAGATCGTCTTGGCGGCTGTCGGCAGCGAGCCGGGTAGCGGCCCGCCACAGTCCATCTGGTGGCCGAACTGCGACGCCCAGCCGACTAGCTCGTCGCCATAGAAGATCGGCACGAGCACGAGCCAGTCGTTCGTGTGTGAGATGGAGGCCGAGCACTTGAACGGGTCAGACGTGAGGATCACGTCACCCGGGTAGATGCCCTGGTCCCATTCGTCCATCATCTCGTTGATGTAGGCGCCAAACTGACCGACGACCATGCGCCCTTGCGGGTCGGTGAGCATCGGGAACTCGTCGTGCTGCTCACGGATCACGGGGCTCATCGCGGAACGGAAGAGCACCGCATCCATCTCGTAGCGAGCGCTCTTCAGTGCGCCTTCGATGATGTCGACGGTGACCGGGTCGACGTCGATGTCGGGGATCTCAGCGATCCGCGGCTTCTCGACAGTTGCCATTCCCTCGCCCTCCCTAGCTCTTGCGATCGATGAGGATGTTGAACTGCTCGTCCACGCGCGCCGAGTAGCCGGGCAGGACAACCGTCGTCGCGTCGAACTCGGTGACAACGGCCGGCCCGTCGAACGAGGCGCCGGGGTTGAGCATTGCGCGGTCGTAGATCTTCGCGGACACCTTCTCGCCCTCGACCACGATGTCGTGCTCTTCGACGATGGCGGCCGAGGCGTCGGCGTCGCCGATCGTTCCGGTCGGCAGCTCGGGCTTCGGAACGGAGCCGGCTCCGACCGAACGGAGGTTCACGATCTCGCACGCCGTATCGGGCATGCGGAATCCGTAGAGCTGCTCGTGCAGCTGGTTGAAGCGCTCCTCGAGGTCGCCGAGGCCGTTCGCGCGCACGTTGACCGGGTCGACCGGCACCGGAATCTCGTAGCCCTGCCGGTGGTAGCGCATGTCGGCCACGTAGCTGACCGACCGTGCGATACCCGTGATGCCTTCGTCATCGAGCCACTGCGTTGCTCGCTCGCCGAGCGTGTCGAGGATGTTGGCAACGTTCGTCGGGTCAGCATCGTCCAGCACGCTGATCAGGGTCTGAGCGAACTCATCGCGGAAGTCGGCGACGAGGTCGCCGATCGCACACAGCAGCCCTGGAGCTGGAGGCACGATCACCGGGAACGAGCCCATCAGCTCGGCCATGGAATTCGCGTGTAGTGGACCCGCGCCGCCGTAGGCGACGAGCGCGAAGTCACGTGGATCGTGACCGCGCTGAACCGACACGACGCGCAGCGCGCCCGCCATGTTCTCGTTCACGATCTTGATCATGCCTTCGGCGGCCTGTTCGACCGAGTCCAGACCCATCGCGTCGGCGATCTTCTGTACCGCCGCGTGTGCTGCGTCGACGTCGAGCTGCATCTCGCCGCCGAGTAGCTTCGGCGGCAGGTAGCCGAGCACGACGTTCGCGTCGGTCACCGACGGCTCCTCGCCGCCGCGTCCGTATGCGGCAGGGCCTGGGTCGGCGCCCGCCGATTGGGGGCCAACGCGAAGCGCTCTCGTGAGCTCTGGGACGTGCGCAAGCGAACCGCCGCCCGCACCCACGGTGTGAACGCTGACCGAGGGCACCTTGATGCGGAACTGACCGATCGACGTGTCACGCCCGATCGTCGGCTCCCCGTTCTCGCAGAGCGCCACGTCGGTCGACGTGCCGCCCATGTCGAAGGTCAGGATGTTGTCGAAGCCGGCCTTGCCGGCCACGTAGAGAGCGCCGGCAACGCCACCCGATGGGCCCGAGAGGACACCGTAGATCGGGTTGCGCGCCGCCTCGCGTGTCGTCATCAGTCCGGCGTCTGACCGGAGGATGTTCACGTCCGCCGTCGCGCCGAAGTCCTTGAGCGAGCTTTGAAGCTGCTCGATATAGGTCGCGACGCGCGGGCGTACGTACGAGTTCATGCATGCCGTCAGCGTCCGCTCGTACTCGCGGAACTCGGGCAGCACATGTGCAGACAGGGTGACCGGAAAGCCGGGGTACAGACGCTCCACGATCTCGCCGATCTGCTCCTCGTGCGCAGGGTTGACGTACGAGTTGATCAGACCGACGGTGAGCGACTCTATGCCCGAGTCGATCAGGTCCTTCACGATGCCTTCGACCTGCTCGACGTCAATCGGTGTGATGGTGTTGCCGCGCGCGTCCAACCGCTCGACGGCCTCACGCGTGTCGGACAGCAGTGCGGGCGGGTCAGGCTTGATCATGATCACCCAACCTGCGAGCGGCCCGGGCGTCTGTGAGCGAGCGAGATGCAGAATCTGATGGAAACCTTGCGTCGTGATCAAGCCGACACGCGCACCTTTTCCTTCAAGCACGGCGTTCGTTGCGACGGTCGTCCCGTGCAGGATGTTTTGGATCTCACCGACGCCGACGTTGGCTTCCTCGCAGATGCGCTTCACGCCTGTGAGCACGCCCTCTGAGGGGTCGGTCGGCGTCGAAGGGGTCTTTACGCTGAACCGTTGCCCATCGGTGTCGCTGACGAGAAACAGGTCGGTAAACGTCCCGCCGACGTCGACTCCGAGCCTGTAAGCCATCGAATCCTCCTCTTGTTCATCGCTCGCGCCACGCGGGGTCGCTGTGGCGGCAGACTCGCACTGTATGCAATGCGAGGGAATCACAGCGCCGCGAACGCCTCGACAGGGCACAGATCGGCACCACACCGCCACGCCCGGGTGCCGTTGCCGCGTTTTCAGAGCCGCGTCGCCACGCATGGCTCGCGGTGTGGTTTGACTGGAGTCTTTGGTGTGGCGTAGGCTCGGGTTGGCGATTCTGCAGGAGGGAATGCGATGTCGATCTTGATCAAGGGCGGCCACATTGTGACCGCATCTGACGACTACGTCGGGGACATCTACGCGGAGAACGAGTCGATCACGCTGATCGGCAAGTCACTCGACATCGAGGCTGATCGGGTTATCGACGCGAGCGGGAAGTACGTCATTCCCGGCGCTGTCGACCCGCACACGCACCTCGAGATGCCGTTCGGCGGCACCATCACGTGCGACGACTTCACGAGCGGCACGGTTGCGGCTGCGTTCGGTGGCACGACGTCGCTCGTCGACTTCTGCATACAGATGCCGGGCGAGACGTTTGGTACCGCGCTCGAGACCTGGCACGAGAAGATCGACCGCTGCAAGCCGGTGATCGATGTCGGCTTCCACATCGCGATCACGGACCTGAACGACGGCGGAACGCTCGAAGATCTCGCGAAGGTGCCCGACGAGGGCGTCACGAGCTACAAGCTGTTCATGGCGTACAAGGGTGCCGTGATGGTCGACGACGAGACCCTGTTCAAGGTCATGCGCGTCGCCGCGGACTCGGGCGCGCTCGTGATGGTGCACGCGGAGAACGGCGATGCGATCGACATCCTGGTCAAGGACGCACTCGCGGCCGGCAACACCGAGCCAGTCTGGCACGCCCGTACCCGGCCTCCGATCACCGAGGGAGAGGCGACGAACCGAGCGATCCAACTCGCGCGCGTGGCCGGAGCGTCTCTCTACGTCGTCCACGTCTCGTGCAAGGAGGCAATCGATCCGATCGCCAAGGCGCGGGATGCCGATTGGGACGCGTGGGGTGAGACCTGCCCGCAGTACCTCTTCATCGACGAGACCGCGCTCGAGAAGCCCGACTTCGAGGGAGCGAAGTACGTGTACACCCCACCGCCAAGGCCGAAGGAGAACCAGGACGAGCTCTGGCACGCTCTGCGCTCTGGTGTTCTCTCGGCCGTGTCGACGGACCATTGTCCCTTCAACTGGGACGGCCAGAAGACACTCGGGAGAGACGATTTCTCGAAGATTCCAAACGGCGGCGTGGGGATCGAGAACCGCCTGCACATGCTGCACCACTTCGGCGTGCGCGAAGACCGGATCACGATGAACCGCCTGGTCGAGCTCTGCTGCACCGCGCCCGCGAAGTTCTTCGGCATGTATCCCCGAAAGGGAACGATCGCGGTCGGTTCTGACGCTGACCTTGTCGTCTGGGACGCCGAAAAGGAACTGACGATCTCGGCCAAGACCCACCACTCGAACAGCGACTACACCTTGTTCGAGGGGACAGAGGTGCGGGGCGCGCCGGAGCTCGTGACGGTTCGCGGACAGGTGATCGTCGACGGCGACGAGCTCGTTGCCAAGCCAGGCGCCGGCCAGTTCGTCAAGCGCGCGACATTCGGCGACGCCCTGACGGCATAGATCTCTGCGTCGCCGGTGATAGAAGCGCCGTCTCCACTCGGGACGCTCGACCCTGATCTGCGCACGACCGGCAGGCCGCGTCGGACGCTGACGTCAGCGCGTGTTCGTCTACCGCGATACGCGGCCTGATGGCCTTCGACCCGCTACCGCAGGATCGACCACGGGTCAGAGAGGGGTACAGAAGCGGGCCGGAACGCCCTCCTCTGTCGATCATGGGCGTGCTCAAGGACGCCTGGGAGCTCTACGCGCGCTTTCTCGGCCGCTTCGTACTCATTGCGGCGATCGTGTTCGGAGTTTTGTCGCTCGCCCAGTTCGCATCCGAGGAGAGCCGCGAATTCGGAGGTCTTGTGATCTTCATCGCCGCCACGGTCGTTGGGATCTTCTGGCTCCAGGGCGCGCTGGTGATTGCGGTCGACGACGCCCGACGCGAGCGACCCCAGCTTTCGATCCAGGACATATTCCGGCGCGTCCTGCCCCGGCTCTGGACTCTGGTCGGTGCGGGAATTCTCGTCGCCATCGGCGTCGCAGCCGGCCTCGTGCTGCTCGTCGTTCCGGGGCTGGTCCTCCTGACGTTCTGGTCGATGGTGACACCAGCGATCATCCTCGAGGAGAAGGGCGTCGGTGACGCGTTCCGGCGCAGCTGGCAACTCGTGCGAGGGAACGCCCTGCGGGTGTTCGTCGTGATCGTGATTACGATCGTCTTGGCGGCGATCTTCAACACCGTGATCGCGGCGCTGCTCCAGCCACTGCCGGATGCCGTCGACCGCTACGTTGCGAGCGTCGTCGCGAACGCGATCAGCGTTCCGTTCGTAGCGTTGGCCTGGACGGTGATGTACTTCGAGCTCAGACTCAACGAGCGCCCGACACCGGCTGCTAGCTGGCGCCGGTGAGCGCGAGCGTGTCGATGCGACCCGGATTCGCCTTCTCGTAGGCGGTGATCGCGTCTTCGTGCTGCAATGTCAGCGCGATGTCATCGAGCCCGTTCAGCAGGCAGTGCTTGCGAAAAGCGTCGAAGGAGAACTCGAACACGGAGCCGCCGGGCTCCGTGATGGTCTGTTCCTGCAGATCGACCGTCATCTCCGAACCGTTCTCGTTGTCGACGGCATCGATTAGCGCCCTGACGTCATCTTCCGGCAGCTCGATCGGAACGAGCCCGACCTTCATGCAGTTGGAGCGGAAGATGTCCGCGAACGACGGTGCGATGAGCGCCTCGAAGCCGTAGCCCTGAAGCGACCACGGTGCGTGCTCACGCGATGAGCCACAGCCGAAGTTTCGGCCGGCGAGCAGGATCTTCGCGTCGGCGAACGCCGGCTGGTTAAGCTCGAAATCGGGCCTTGGGTTGCCGTCCTCGTCAAGCCGCCAGTCCCAGAACAGGAACTCGCCCCAGCCCGTCCGCTCGATGCGCTTGAGGAACTGCTTCGGAATGACCTGATCGGTGTCGATGTCTGGGCGATCGATCACAGCGACGCGGCCCGTTGTGCGAGTGAAAGCCTGCATCGTGCCTCCTAGCCGACCGACTCGTACGAGAGCTCGCGGACGTCGACGAAGTGGCCCGCGACAGCTGCCGCTGCCGCCATCTCCGGGCTGACGAGGTGTGTCCGACCACCCCTGCCCTGCCGGCCCTCGAAGTTGCGGTTCGAGGTCGACGCGCTACGTTCGCCGGGCTGCAAGATGTCGGGATTCATGCCGAGGCACATCGAGCAGCCCGCCTCGCGCCATTCGAAGCCGGCCTCGACAAAGAGTTTGTCGAGCCCTTCCGACTCGGCCTGGCGCTTGATGACCACCGAGCCGGGAACGACCATCGCGTGCACCGAGCTCGCGACCTTGTGACCCTTGACGACGCTTGCCGCCGCACGCAGGTCCTCGATACGCGAGTTGGTGCAGGAGCCGATGAACACGCGGTCGATCGCGATGTCACGAACCGCCATACCTGGCTCAAGACCCATGTAGTCGAGCGCACGCTCGATACTGAGACGCTCCTCGGCATCTTCGACGTCGGCCGGGTCTGGGACGTTCGCGGTCACCGGAGCGACCATGCCCGGGTTCGTGCCCCAGGTGACCTGGGGAACGAGGTCTTCGACGTTCACGACGACGTCGGTGGCGAACTCGGCGTCGGGATCCGTTCGGAGCTGGCGCCACTCGTCGAGCGCCGCCTCCCACTCGTCGCCGGTCGGTGACGCCGGCCGACCCTCGAGGTACGCGAACGTCGTGTCGTCGGGTGCGATCATTCCGGCTCGGGCGCCAGCTTCGATCGACATGTTGCAGACGGTCATACGCTGCTCCATCGTGAAGCCCTCGATCACGTCACCCGTGTACTCGATCACGTGACCGGTACCGCCGGCTACGCCGATCTGGCCGATCGCACCCAGGATGCAGTCCTTCGCGGTCACTCCGGGGAGCAGCTCTCCGTCGAAGTGCATACGCATGGTCTCTGGCCGGCCCTGCTGGAGACACTGGGTCGCGAGGACGTGTTCGACCTCGGAGGTGCCGATACCGAACGCGAGCGCTCCGAAGGCACCATGGGTCGAGGTGTGGCTGTCGCCGCAGACAATGGTGATACCGGGACGCGTGAGCCCAAGCTCCGGCCCGATGACGTGGACGATTCCTTCCCGACCAGACCCGGTGGCATAGAGAGGAACGCCGAATGCGGGGCAGTTGGCGTCGAGCGCATCGAGCTGCGCCTTCGCGAGTGGATCCGTGACAGGGCCACCATCGGTGGGGACGTTGTGATCCATGGTCGCGATCGAGCGGTCAGGCCTTCGAACCCGTCGGTCCGCGAGACGGAGACCTTCGAATGCCTGCGGTGACGTCACCTCGTGCAGCAGGTGAAGATCGATGTAGATCAGCGCCGGCTCTCCAGGCTCCTCGCGCACCACATGGCGTTCCCACACGCGGTCGAATAACGTCTTTGCCATCGAACGGTTCCTCCTCTCGAGGCGTCACTGTACCAGCGTGCCTGACCTCCAAACAGCCCGTGGCGCACCCAGAAACTAACGACCCTCACGCGACGCCCACCGTGGTCATCGTCGACTGCGGCGAACAGGACGGACCAAGGCTCAGCACGCTGGCGGATGCGGTGCCAACGCAGGTATTCCACGGAGCGCCCGACGCGGACCAGCTTGTCGAGCGCGCTCGAGGCGCTGACGTGCTCGTGACGCTTTACACGTACACAGCGATCAGTAGCGCAGTGCTAGAGAGCTTGCCGAACCTGAAGCTCATAGCCACGCGTACGGCTGGTCACACGCACATCGACGTTGCGGCGGCGGCGCGGTTGGACATCCGGGTCGCGATCGTCCCCTCGGCCACAACCCCCTCGGTGGCCGAGTACGTATTCGGCGCCTTGATCGCTGCCCAGCGCGGATTGTTTGAGGCGCGCGAGACCGCTCGCGCGGGCGCCTGGGATTACCAGACGTACCGCGGCTTCGAGCTGGCGGGCTCGATACTCGGCGTTGTTGGACTCGGGGCAATCGGCACGCGTGTTGCCCACCTCGGTCTTGCGTTCGACATGCAGGTACTCGGCTGGTCGCGTAGCCGCCGCCCCGTCGACGGCGTCGAACTGGTGGAACTCGACGAGCTGCTGGGCAAAGCGGACGTCGTCTCGCTGAACGTCGCCCTCAGCGACGAGACCCGTGGCCTGATCGGTGGCCGCGAGCTCTCGCTGATGAAGCTGACAGCCTGGCTCGTTAACGCGGCTCGAGGCGGCATCGTCGACGAGGACGCGCTCGTGGAGCTGCTCCGCGATGGTCGACTCGGCGGCGCCGTCCTCGACGTCGTCGAGCCGGAGCCACCTACGCCAGCACGACTTGCCGAGCTCGGGGGGATACCTAATCTGCTGGTGACTCCGCATATCGCATGGCACACTGAGGCGTCTCTCGAGCGACAGTTCGGCGAGACGACCGAGAACGTTCTGGCATTTCTGCGCGGCGAGCCGCGCAATCTGGTCCCCCTTCCCGACGGCAAGGACAAGCTGTGACTGAAGTGGACGTCGTACTCAGCGGAGGCGAGATACTCCTCACCGACGGGCGGTTGCTCGAAGGTGATCTCGCCATCCAGGATGGGCGAATTGCCGGCATCTCGACCGATCCGATCGCAGCGAGGCAACGGCTCGACGTCAGCGGCCTCACGGTATTGCCCGGGCTCGTCGACGAACATTTTCACGTCTTTCGCAACTACGGCTGGGAGACGTACGAGGGTGCGACCTGCGCCGCCGCCAAAGGGGGCATCACCACGGTTGTCGACATGCCCCTCGACAACCCGCCGGTCTTGACCGAAGCTGCACTTCGGGAAAAACTCGCCGCCATCGGTGGTTCCTGCCACGTCGACTTCGGGCTGTTCGCCGGCGACCCAGAGGGGGCGATCGACGAACTCGACGGAATGGTCAAAGCCGGCGCACGGGCGCTGAAGGTCTTCACGGGCGGTGTCGCCCCGCCAGGCATGTACCCGGGCGCGGACACCGGTGGCATGCTCGAGCTCTTCCGTCGCTGTAAGGAACTCGGCATCGTCGCCGTCGCGCATTGCGAGAACGCCGAGATCGTCGACACGGAGACGGCGCGCCTCCAGGCAGCGGGGCGCAGCGATGTGGCTGCCTGGGACGAGGCCCGCCCCTGGTACAGCGAGCTCGAGGCTGTGGTTCGGGTAGCTCTGCTCGGCGAGGTAACCGGCTGCCGCACGGTGATCGCACACGTGTCTTCCTACCAGTCTGTCGACGCCGTGACGGCGGCTCGCGCGCGCGGCGCAGACGTCTGGGTGGAGACGTGCCCGCACTACCTCTGCCTAACGACAGAAGAGATGGCCGGAGACGGCCGCATGAAGTGGAATCCGCCGAGCCGGGACAGCGCGTCGGTGGAGAAGCTGTGGCAGCAGGTCGAACGCGGAGAGGTACACACCGTCGGGTCCGATCACGCCCCGCTACCCAAGGACCCCGACGCAGATATCTGGGCGCAGCTGCCAGGCGCTGGCAACGGACTCGAGCCGATGCTGCCGCTGATCGCCACGGAGACGCGCCGACGCGACCTCGGGCTTGCGAAGGCGGTAGAGCTCCTATCGAGCACCCCGGCGCGCCTCTTCGATCTGTATCCACAGAAGGGCACGCTGGCGCCGGGGGCCGATGCCGACGTCGTCGTGGTCGACACCCGGAGCAACCGCACGCTTGATGCACGCGAGCTCGAGTACCACGACCAGGAAAAATGGTCTCCATATGACGGTCGCGTCGTCGACGTCTGGCCGGTGTACACCCTCGTCCGCGGACAGGTCGTGTTTGCCGAGGGAGAGGTACGAGGCGCGCCGGGGGATGGACGCTTCCTCCCGGGAAGGCAGGCCGACGCGTGCAGCTGACACCACGAGAGCTCGAGCGCCTGCAGATATTCACGGCCGCAGAGCTCGCACGCCGCAGGCTCACCGACGGCGTCCCGCTCTCCCACCCTGAGGCGGTCGCGATCGCGAGCGACACGATTCTCGAAGCGGCTCGGCGAGGGGCCGACTTCGAGACCGCGCGCAAGACGGTGCATGGCATGTTCGAGCCTGAGCAGCTCCTTGAAGCGGTGCCGGCGCTGCTCGAGAGCCCTCACCAGGTCGAGGCCCTGTTCGGCGACGGGTCAAGGCTCGTGCCGATCGACAACCTCGTACGCGGATGAGGCCAGGCAAGCCCGTGCCCGGCGAGCTCGTGCCTGGTGAAGGCGCGACGCCGGTGGCGTCGCCGTCGGGCCGGGCTCAGGTCACGGTCCGCAACGGCGGCCGCTTTCCCGCCTACCTCGGTTCGCATTGTGACCTCGCCCGCGCGAGCTCGTCGCTCGAGTTCGACCGCGTACCGCTGAGAGGGGCGCGCCCCGACCTGCCGGCCGGCGCGACGATCCGGATCGCAGCCGGAGAAACAGCGCAGATCGACGTCATCTGGGACTGAGCGCATGGACCGGGCTACCTACGCAGCCGTGTACGGGCCGACCACCGGCGATCGGCTTCGCCTGGGCGACACGGATCTCTGGCTCGAAGTGGAGGCGGACGACGCCGCCCCAGGCTGGGAGCCTCTGATCGGCTTCGCGAAAACCGTGCGCCCCGGGCAGCTCATGAGCCCAAGCATTCGCCCCGACGACGCGCTCGACATCGCCATCACGAACGTCGTGCTGGTGGATCCGATCGCCGGCATCCGCAAGACGTCGATCGGAATACGCGACGGACGCGTCGTCGCGGTCGGCCGGGCCGGCAACCCTGATCGGCTCGCCGACGTCGCGGTTCCGATCTCGCCGTGGACGGGAATCGTCCCGGGGGAAGGCTTGATCGCCACGCCCGGCGCGGTCGACGCGCACGTTCACCTGCTCGGGCCGCAACTCATTCCGGCCGCGCTCGCCGGCGGAGTCACGACGGTCGTGGCGATGGGATACGGCGGCGCTTTCGACCTGGGTGTCGGCCCGCCGACGAACTTCGAGCGGCTCCTCGCCGCGTGGGAGAGCGTCCCGATCAACCTGTTACCGCTGGCCCGCGCTAGCACCACGGAGGTCGATCAGCTTCGCGCCGCGCTCGCCTGGGGCGCCGGCGGCTTCAAGGTCCACGAAGACGTCGGAGCACAGCCCGAGGTGATCGACGCGGCCCTGCGCGCGTGCGAGGAGGGCGATGTTCAACTTGCCATACATCTCGACGGCATCGGCGAGACGGCCACCCTCGAGGAGGCGCTCGCTGCGATCGACGGCCGCACGGTGCATTTCTTCCACGTCGAGGGCTGCGGCGGCGGGCCGGTGAACCTGCTGGAGGCGGTGGGGCACAGCAACGTTCTTCCGTCCTCGACCAATCCGACGATTCCGTTTGGCGTCGGAGCCGTGCCCGAGCATCAGGTGATGAT
>JAUVPB010000004.1 GCA_030598925.1 Actinomycetes bacterium | reverse complement strand
TCCTCGTCCTGTTCGTGTTCGTCTGCGCGAGCCTCGTCTGGCTGCATATCGTCGTACGGCGAATCCTCCATCACGCGTCCCCGGTCGAGATCTAACGGGTCGCTCCGACTGCAACGAGAGAAAGCTGGCTCATGGATGTGAAGCGACAAGACTCGAACACCTGGATCGAGCGCTGGGAGCCCGAGGACGAGCCGTTCTGGGAGAGCAAGGGCAAGGCGATCGCCTGGAAGACGACGTGGATAACGACCTCCAACCTGGTGATGGCTTTCGTCGTCTGGTTCGTCGTGAGCGCCCTCGTGGTGCGACTCGACGACATCGGCTTCGACCTCTCGACCACGCAACTGTTCTGGCTCGCCGCGATGCCCGGCCTGGCCGGCGGCACGCTACGGATCGTCCACACGTTCCTGATCCCGATCTACGGGACACGACACGTCGTCGCGATCTCCAGCCTGCTGTTGCTGATTCCGCTGCTCGGCTGGTTCTTCGCGATCCAGAACACCAACACGCCCTACTGGCTGTTCATGGTCCTCGCGATCCTCGCCGGCCTCGGTGGCGGCAACTTCTCCTCGTTCATGCCCTCGACCAGCCTGTTCTTCCCGAAACGACTACAAGGCACCGCGCTCGGCATACAGGCAGGAATCGGCAACTTCGGCGTCAGCCTCGTGCAGTTCATCACGCCCTGGATCATCGGGATCGCCCTCGTCGGCAGCACCCAAATCGACGAAGACGGCGACACCGTGCACCTACAAAACGCCGTCTTCATCTGGATGCCACTCGTCCTGCTGCTCGCACTACTCGCCTGGTGGCAACTACGCAGCGTGCCCGTCCACGCCAACGTACGCGAACAACTCGACATCTTCCGCGAAAAACACACCTGGCTCATGACCTCCCTCTACGTCATGACGTTCGGCTCCTTCGCCGGCCTCTCCGCCGTCTTCCCGCTGCTGATCAAAGAACTCTACGGCGACTTCGACAACGCACCCGACCCGTTGGCGTGGGCGTTCCTCGGCCCACTCGTCGGCTCGATCGCGCGAGTCGCCGCCGGGCCCGTCTCAGACAAGTTCGGCGGCGCACGCGTCACGCAACTCTCCGCAATCGGGCTGATCATCTCGGCGATCGGCATCAGCTTCTTCGTCACACCCGCCTCGACAGACGGCTTCGGCTGGTTCGTCGTGTTCATGCTCGGCCTATTCCTGTTCTCCGGCATCGGCAACGCATCCACCTTCAAACAAATGCCAATGATCTTCCCACCACGACAAGCAGGCGGCGTCATCGGCTGGACGGCAGCCATGGCCGCCTACGGGCCCTTCGTCTTCGCCGTCCTCGTAGCCGCGACTCTCAGCGCCAAGGGCGACCCAGTGCCATTCTTCATCGGCCTCACCGCCTTCTACGTGATCAACCTCGGCATCACCTGGTGGTACTACGCGCGGCGAGGAGCTGAGAAGCCTTGCTGAGTATTCCGTCTCGCGCGCTCTCGGGCGCGTGACCGGACCGGCCCGCACACCGCACACCGCGACGATCCAGGACGTCGAGATCCAGGCGCTCGACCCTGCACGGCCCGAGCCGCTGATCGGCCCGGAACGAATGGCCCATTCGAGGCGGTCGCCGAAGCATCACGCAGCGCGCTCGACGGCCGCGTTGTCTTCAACGTCAACTCGACCGCCGTCGGTGGCGGCGTGGCCGAGATGCTGCAGACCCTGCTCGCGTATGCGCGCGGCGCCGGCGTCGCTACGCGTTGGCTTGTGATCGAAGGAGACCCGAGTTCTTCGCAGTCACCAAGCGGATTCACAACGGCCTCTACGGCTCGCCCGGCGACGGCGGCGATCTTGGAGTCGGTGAGCGAAGCCACTATGAGAGCGTCCTACGATGGAATAGCGACGCGCTCGTATCACTGGTCGCTCCGGGCGAGTTCGTTCTGCTCCACGACCCGCAAACTGCCGGTACCGCCAGCGCGCTCCGATCTGCTGGAGCACAGGTCGTATGGCGCTGCCACATCGGCGTCGACGCGCCCAACGAATGGACACGGCGGTGCTGGGAGTTCATCCGCCCGTACGTCGAGGAGTTCGACGCGTTCGTGTTCACGCGCGCCTCGTTCGCGCCGCCATGGGTCGACGACGCACGCCTCCATGTGATCCCGCCGTCGATCGATCCTTTCTCGGCGAAGAATCAGCCGATGTCGGCTCGCAATGTTCGGCTGGTCCTCGGCTACGTCGGTCTCCTCGAGGGCTCAGATGCTGCGCCCGTCGTTCCCTTCGCCCGGCGCGACGGATCGCCCGGCGAGATCCGGCGCCGGGTTGACGTGTTGCGAAGCGGACCGCCACCGGCGCTGCACGCCCCCCTTGTCGCCCAGGTCTCCCGCTGGGACGAGATGAAGGACATGCCCGGCGTGATGGAAGCCTTCGCCGAACACGTCGACCCGCAGCTGGGCGCCCACCTCGTCCTCGCGGGCCCGGCCGTGGCCGGCGTGACGGACGACCCCGAGGCGGCGAAGGTTTTCGATGACTGTGCGGCACGCTGGCGCGCGCTTCCGCTGGAGGCCAGAAACCGTGTCCGCCTCCCGCGCGTGCCGATGGTTGACCCGGACGAGGCCGCCGCAATCGTCAACGCACTCCAGCGCACGCTTCTGTGATCGCTCAGAAGAGCGTCGCCGAAGGCTTCGGACTGACGGTTGCTGAAGCCATGTGGAAGGCACGACCGATCGCGGCCAGCGCGGTGGGCGGCATCGTGGATCAGATCAGCCACGGCGTACATGGGCTTCTGATCGACGACCCGAGAGATCTCGCCGGATTCGCGGCGAATATCGAGACCCTCCTGAGAGACGGCGACCTCGCCGAGACGCTGGGCCGCAGCGCCCGGGACCGAGCGGTATCCGAACTCCTTGGCGACAGGCACCTCGAGCAATACGCGAACCTGTTCGGCGAGACGAGCTAGCTACTCGTCGCGGTCGCCCGGCGAGCGTTCCGGGTCAACATCATCGAAGCCATCCAGCGGGGTAGTGAGCGTGGCTGCTTGGGGGGCTCGACGCGGCTGCGTGCTCAGTCGTCGCTGGACTCGAGGGGCGGAACGATCACGACCGGGCACGGCGCGTGGTGCGCGCACTCGCTCGAGACCGAGCCGATCAACAAGCCGATGAACCCGCCATGCCCACGGGAGCCCACCACGAGGAGGTCCGCATCTGCCGCCTCCTCCACGAGAGCACTCGCGGCCCGACCCTCCCGGACCACCTGCTCGAGTTGGATCCCCTCCAGCTCCGAGGCGAGCCGCTCCACCTTGCCCTCGAGTGAGCGCTTGGCCTCCTCCTCGTACTCGGCTCCAGCGTCGACCACCGCGACCCCAATACCTCCATACGCCACGGCCGGCACATGCCATGCGGTGACGAGTCGCAGCAAAGCGCCCCGCAAGCGCGCTTCGTCCGCAGCGAACCGCACGGCCTGATCAGCGCCCGACGAACCGTCGACCCCAACAACGATCGTCTCCACCGTTCCACCTCCATCTAGCGACGCGGTGTCCACTCAGCGACCGTACCAACTCGGCCGGTTCTGCATATCGAACATTACGCGACCGCGGGTTGCCCAGTTCGCAGCCCTGCCTCGTCCGCGTGCGCCCTGCCTAGTTCGCGCGCTAGGACGCGAGGCGCTGGCGAAGGCGCTCCGCGACGGCCGGCCATTCGTCCTTGACGATCGAGTAGCTGGCAGAGTTGCGGGGCCGCCCATCCTGCGCGGGATAGTCTGCACGAATCACGCCTTCCAGCGTCGCGCCGAGACGCTCGATGCCGCGGCGCGACCGCTCGTTTCGCTCATCGGTGCGGAAGCGAACGGCGTGCACGTCCCACACGTCGAACGCATGCGTGAGCATCAGGAACTTCGCCTCCGTGTTGCACCGGGTGCGCTGTGCGGATGCGGCGAGCCACGTGGCACCGATCTCGACCGAGTCTGGCCGACCTTCCCGCTGCAACGGACTCCGGGCCGGCCACGGCCACGGCTCCATGCCGATGAAGCTCGTGCTGCCGACGATCCGATCGTTCCAGATCGTCGCGAGCACCAGCCGAGCGCCGGACTCGGTCATGCGCCGGGCGTGGTCGACGTAGGCCCGAGCCGGCTGGGTCCCATCGGGCACGATCGTGTAGCCGTAGTGCTCCCGCGACTCAGTTCCGGCAGCGACGAGGGCGTCGATGTCGCCGTGCACAAGCGGCCGCAGCCGCACGGTCTCACCGACGAGCTCGAACTCGGACCACATGCGAGCTGATTCTCGCAGAGCCCGGAACGTGACGGTCAGGCTCAGAGCAGCCGCACGATGAGACCCGAGCGCAACTTCGGCACGAAGTAGGTCGACTTGGGCGGTAGGAGCTCGCCCCGATCGGCGACTTCCATCAGCTCGGGAAGAGACATCGGGTGGAGCGCGAAGCTCACTGCGAGGGGGCCACGACAGAGGCGCGCCAGCTCGTCCGCGCCTCTCGTGCCCGGCACGAACTCGATTCTCGGATCGGTCCGCAGATCCTCGATCCCGAGGACCGGGCCAATCACCTGGTCGTGCAGGATGCTGACGTCGAGGCCGGCCACGCCGGGCTGATCACGAAGGTCGTGGGGCGCGGTGACCCGGTACCAGTGGTTCGCTAGCCGCATCAGGTACTCACCTGCCTCCGGAGCTCGCGGCACGACCTGTAGCTCCTCCACGGCGAACGTCATGCGCAGCTGGTGCAGGAGCTCCTCGGGCGATCGCTCGCCGATGCTGGTGACGCACCGGTCGTACGGTTGGATGACCAGCTGGTCCGACGAGAACAGGACCGCGAGCATGTGTGAGTAGGGCTCGTCGCCGCGATGGTCGGGGTTGGCGTCCACGCAGGCGGCAGCGAATCTCGACGCGGCGGCCGTGCGATGGTGGCCGTCGGCCACGTAGAGAGCGTCGAGCTCACCCAACGCGGCTTGTACGACGGCGACCTCGGCGGGATCGCTGACGGCCCACACGGTCAGGAGCAGGCCATCCTCGGTCTCGACGTCGATCGTCGGAGAGCGGTCGACGATGTCGGCGATCACGGCGTCCACCGACACAGCGGGTCGGTGGATCAGGAAAACGGGAAGGAAGCTCGCGCGGACGGCGCTCATGTACTCCATAAGCCTGTCCTCCTGCCCCCTGCGCGTCAGCTCGTGAACCTTGACGAGGCCACGGTCGTAGGCGTCGAGCGCGACATCGGCGACGATCCCTGTTTGAACGTGGCCGTCCAGCGCGAGCCGACACACGAAGAACGCCGGCGGTCCATAGAGGTCGAAGACCTCGCTGTCCAGCAGCGCGTGGAGTTGCGTGACAGTCTCCGCGAGCATCTCCTGTCTGCGAGCGTCCGTGTGCTGCGGAGCATCGATCTCCGAGCGGAGCTCATTGAGGAACCCCAGCGGGTTGCCCGCGTCGTCCCCGCCCGCCGACGGCGCGGCCGGATCGTCGTATGGCGGCGCCAGGACGGTTGCGGCGAGCCCGGGTCGCGGTAGGTACGCAGCGGTCGCTCTGACCGATGCGGCGAGTGCGCCGCCTTTGCCCGTCACGAGTTCTCGGCCTGGAACTCGGACATGACCGCAACGAGCGCCTCGACACCCTCGAGCGGCATCGCGTTGTAGAGCGATGCCCGTACGCCCCCGACGCTTCGATGGCCCTTGAGACCCACGAGTCCAACATCGCTGCAAGCAGACAGGAACCGTTGCTCGAGCTGCTCACCAGGGACGTTGAACACGACATTCATCAGCGAGCGGCTGTCACGCTGAACAGGGCTCGTGTAAAAGCCGCCGCTTCCGTCGATTGCGTCATAGAGCAGGGCCGCCTTGCGGCGTCCGAGCGTCGCGACGGCAGCCAGCCCGCCCTGCTCGACCAACCGCCGCAGCACCTTGCCGATCAGCCAGATCGAGAAGACAGGCGGCGTGTTGAAGAGCGAATTGCCGTCGCGGTGCAGGTCGTAGCGCAGGTAGGCGCCAAGCTCGCGGTTCGTCGACTCGAGCGCGGCCTCGCGAACGAACACGATCGACGCGCCCGCCGGGCCGAGGTTCTTCTGCGCACCTGCGTACACGAGGTCGAATAACCGCCAGGGGATGGGTCGGCTCATCACGTCCGAGGACATGTCGGCGATGAGAGGGGCGCCCGCCTCGGGCCAATCGAACATTTGAATCCCACCGATCGTCTCGTTCGACGTCACATGGAGGTAGCGCGTGTCTGGAGCCAGCTCGAGCTCCTCGGGGCGCGGCATCCGGTCGTAGCCGCCGCGGTCTCCGTCCCACGCCCCATACGCGGTGCCGTAGAGCTGGGCGTCGGCGAAGGCCTTCTTGGCCCAGGCTCCCGAGATGACGTACGCGGCCGATCGGCCCTCGCCGAGGAAGTTCATCGGCACCATCGAGAACTGAAGCGTTGCCCCTCCCTGCAGGAAGAGCACGGCGAAATCTTCGGGAACGCTGAAGACGCTGCGCGCGAGCGCGATGGCGTCTTCGTGCACGGCTGTGTACTCAGGCCCGCGGTGGCTCAGCTCGACCAGCGACGCGCCGCTGCCGCCGTAGTCGACGAGCTCGTCGCGCGCCTCCTCGAGCACCGAGCGTGGCAGAGTGGAGGGACCGGCGGAGAAGTTGAAGACGGCCATCGAGCCCTTCAGCGTACGGAGTCGACGCTACCGCCGTTGCTCGATCGAGATCCCGATCACCTGATCGAGGCCTTCGAGCTCGGAGCGGAGATCTTCGTCAACGGTGCCCCTGATCTGAATCGTTGCGGCAGCGGCGTTGCCACCCGAGAAGATGCGGTTCTCCATCTGCTCGACGTTGATGCCAGCGCTCCGGAGCGCCCGGAGCACGGCGGCGAGCACACCGACTCGATTGTCGTGGCGCACCACGAGGGTGGAGGAGCCGCGCAGCGGATCGAGGTTGACAGCGTTTCTCACGTCACCGGCCTCGAACGCGATCAGCATCTCGACCACCGCATCCGCGATCGCGCGCTGCGCCTGCTCGGTCGACGCGCCGATGTGGTGCGTCCCGTAGACACGCGGGTGCTGGGCGAGCTCGGAGACAAGCTCGGCCTCACCTTCAGCCGGCTCGTTGCAATAGACGTCGAGACCAGCGCGAAGATCCTTGCTCTCGATTGCCGCCAGCAGCGCCGGTTCATCGACAACGTCGCCGCGCGAGGTGTTGATGATCACCCCACCCGGCCGGACGTGACCCAGGAGCTCCTCTCCGACCAGCCCCCGGGTGCTTGCGACGGCGGGCACGTGGAAGGAAAGCACGTCACAGGTCGCGGCCAACGTCGCGAGATCCGGGCGGTACGTGACACCGATCGCGTCGAGGCGAGCCTGGGTGGCCGGCGCCCGCGTTGGACCCTCGACGGCGTGCACCTCCATCCCGAAGGCGCACGCGCGCTCTGCGAACTCGAGACCGACCGCGCCAAGACCGACGACGCCGACCCGCTGGCCGAGCAGACCCGCCGCCTTCTGATACCGCGCCTTGTTCCAGCGACCTGCACGCAGATCAGCGACGTTGTCTGGGATGTTGCGATCGATTGCGAGCAGAAGTCCGAACGCAAGCTCGGCAACCGCAACCGCGTTCTTGCCGGGAACGTTGCAGACGTAGATGCCGCTGTCCGAAGCCGCGGCCACGTCGATCGTGTTGTAGCCCGCGCCGGCCCGGATGACCATCCGGAGCCCCGACGCTTCGAGCACCGTTCGCTCGACGGGCGTGCTTCGAACGACCAGAACGTCGAAACCTACGACGGCCTCACGCAGGGAGGCGGGCGTCAGCTCAGCGCGAAGCTCGCACGTGTAGCCGCGTGCGTGCAGCTGCTCGAGTTGTGACTCCGGGAACGTGTCGGCGAACAGGATCTTCATCGGTGTTGACCAGCGTGCGGCTGGTTCTCGCCGCCCTGTGTCACGCGTCAGCGTAGTAACGGTACGTGGTCGCGAGGCCGCGACCCACATCGAACTCCGGCCGCCAGCCCAGGGCACGCGTGAGCGCCGAGGAGTCGAGGGCGCTCCGGCGGAGCTCACCGGGTCGAAGCGGCGCGAGCGCCGGCTCGATCGCGGTGTCCGCGGCATCCTGAAGGTGGGCGAGCAACGTGAGGACGTCGGTTTCGACGCCTGTGCCCACGTTGAAGACTCCGGATTTTCCGGCCGCCAGCGCCGCCACGAAGGCGCCCGCGACGTCGGCGACGTAGATGTAGTCCCGTGTCTGCGTGCCGTCGCCGTAGACCGTCGGCTGCTTCGCGCCTCTAAGCAGCTCCGAGAAGATCGCGACGACACCCGCCTCCCCGTGCGCGTCCTGCCTGGGCCCGTAGACGTTGCCCAGCCGCAGGATCACATTGGCGAGGCCGTGCAAGCGAGACCACGTCGCAACGTACGCCTCGCCAGCGAGCTTCGCGGCCCCATAGGGCGAGAGAGGCTCGGGTGCGTACGATTCGGTCGTCGGAAGCGGCGCGTCGTCACCGTAGAGCGCGCCCCCGGTCGACGCGAAAACGACCGGCGCACCACTCGTTCTCGCGATCTCCAGCACGTTGAGCGTGCCCAGGACGTTGACCGCGAGGTCGTGGCCGGGATCCCGAACCGACGCCGTGACGCTCGCCTGCGCAGCGAGGTGGCAAACACCGGTCGGCGCGAACTCGGCCGCGAGTGCCGCGAGGGCCACGGCGTCCCGGATGTCGAGGCGCGTAAACGCCGCACGATCGCTCACGTTCGCCTCGCTCCCAGCCGACAGGTCGTCGACGACGAGCACATCGTGCGCTTCTGCCAGCAACAGATCGACGACGTGCGAGCCGATGAACCCGGCCCCGCCGGTGACAAGTGTGCGCTGGGCAGCCGACACCGCGCGACAGGCTAGCAGCGAGGCTGGGCCTGGCCCTTGACTCGGGCCGGGCCCGCCCCTTTGACTCCGGCCCGGCCTGCCCGACGACCGATGCGGCAGAATCACGCCCTGATGGCGAAGCCCCACGAGCCCGGTGGACCATGGTTGAGCTAGGGATCATCGCGGCGATCATCGTCCTGTACGGATTGGTCTCGCGGCGCGTTGCGGGCACCGCGGTCACTGCGCCGATGGTGTTCGTCGGCGCGGGCCTCCTGCTCGGCTGGTCCGGCGTTGTCGACTTCGGCCTGGAGCTGCACGAGGGGTCGTATGAGTTCGCGATCGGCAACGAGTTCGTGCTCACGTTCTTCGAGCTCACGCTGGTCCTGCTGCTCTTTGCCGATGCCGCGAGAATGAACCTGCGCGTGCTGCGCGGAAACGCGGAGCTGCCTGGCCGGCTGCTCGTGATCGGGCTACCGCTCACCATTGCGCTTGGTGCCGTGTTGGCCGGGGTGCTGCTCGCTGGCCTGACCATCTGGGAGGCCGCGATCGTTGGTGCGGTGCTCGCGCCAACCGACGCCGCGCTCGGCCAGGTCGTCGTATCGAGCCGGCTGATACCAGTTCGGATACGCGAAGCACTCAACGTCGAGAGCGGCCTGAACGACGGCGGATCCGTGCCCTTTCTCACGCTATTCATCGCCCTGGCGGCTGTCGAGGCGACCGTCGGAGAGACCGGCTTCTGGATCCGGTTCGCCGTTGAGCAGATCGGATACGGCGTTGCGCTTGGAGTGGGCGTCGGCGTCGTGGGCGGACTACTGATCGAAGCAGCATCCCGAGCCGGCTGGATGGCGGGCGTCTACCAGCAGCTCGGAATCGCCGCACTTGCGGTGATCGCCTGGGCCAGCGCCGAGGTAGTCGGCGGCAACGGCTTCATTGCCGCGTTCGTCGCTGGACTCGCAGCCAGCTCGGCCGTTCGCGACCTCGGCGGGATGGTCGCCGACTTCGCCGAAGACGAGGGCCAGCTGCTCAGCCTTGCCGTCTTCTTCATTTTCGGCGCACTCGCGACCAAGATCATCCCCGAGGTCTCGTGGCAGATGGTCGTGTTTGCCCTCCTGGCTCTTACCATCGTGCGCATGCTCCCGGTCGCGATCTCGATGATCGGCACCGGGCTCGAGGCGCGGACGATCGCCTTTCTCGGATGGTTCGGGCCCCGCGGCCTGGCCTCGATCATCCTGGCCCTGGTCGTGCTCGAAGACGACGCGATGCTGGACGGGCGAGCCGAGATCTTCGCCGTCATGACCATAACGGTGCTCCTAAGTGTGTTCTTGCACGGCATGACCGCAGGCCCAGCTGCCAAACGCTATGGCCGCGGCATGGAGGAGATGGAAGAAGACGCACCGGAGATGAAGGAGGTCGTGGAGATGCCGACGCGGACGACCGCAATGGACAGCGACATGAGTGGGCCACACTCCTGACGCCGGGGTCGGGAAGCTGCCGCGGAGAGCTGCATTGCGAGAGCTGCGCGGCAGCGCGACGGGACTCCACGCTCGTTCGAGGCCGTACGCCTCCCACGAGTCGCCGCCGGCGTCGTACGCGGCCTGGATTGCGAGCACGCGCTCGAGCGTCTCGTCAGACATCGTCGAGTTGAAGTTGTAGCCCTCGAGACGCAGCGCGTTCTCGTAGTCGACGTCCCAGGCCTGGAGGATCCCGCTCTTGCACGCCTGCAACGCTTTCCGAGGACGAGTCGCGATCAGCGCCGCCCATTCGGTCGTCCTGGCGCGCAGCTCATCGTCCTCGCACAGGCGGTTCACGAGGCCGACCCGCGTCAGCTCCTTTGCCGGGCGAGGCTCTCCGGCCCGCAAGATCTCCATCGCCTTCGATTGCCCGACGAGCCTCGCCAACCGCACCGTTCCGCCCGCTCCAGGCACCACGCCGAGAACGCTTTCGATCTGCGCGTAGGTGGCCGAGCGCCCAGCCGTGCGGAGGTTGCACGCCCACGAGATCTCCGCGCCCCCGCCCCAGGCCTGAGCCTGATTGCACGAGATCGAGATGAGGGGCCCGCGCTCAAGCTCCTCCGTGAGGGTTGCGCATCAGCACTAGCCCCACGCCGTCCTCCGGGAACGACACGTGTGCGCTCGCAGTCACCGCAACTTCTCGGGTCCGTTAGTCGGTGCGGCGCGTTCAGACTAATCTACGCCTTCTCGTGGCCACGGCCGGACGAGAAAAGGAGTAGCTTTGACGTCGGACCAAGCCGATCCTCGGATCCCGCCACGAGACGAAGTCGTGCTGCGATATCTGCTCGAGCGCCACGGGTCCGAGCAGCCCGAGCGGGTCTTCATTCGCTTCGCGAGTGGCGACGAGTGGACGTATGCGGAGATGCTCGCGATCGCGAAGCGCCACGCAGCCGGCTTCCGCGAGCTCGGCGTCAAGCCGGGCGGGCACGTGCTCTCGTTCTTGCCCAGCTCGCCGGAGGCGATCGCTGTTTGGTACGGGCTCAACTACCTCGGCGCGGTCTACATTCCGGCCAACCCGGCGTACAAGGGGAATCTGCTCGCGCACGTAATCAGGAACTCCGGCGCCAGCATCGTCGTCACCCACGCGCAGCTCGTGGAGCGTTTCTCCGAGGTCGAGCTGGCTGAACTCGAGCAGATCGTCCACCTCGGCGGCCGCGGGCCCGAAATCCCGGGTCTCCAGGCGCACGACGGATCGATCTTGACCGACACGCCCGTCGACGAGAAGGCGCTCGAGCTCGACCGCCCGATCGAGCCGTGGGATACGCAGGGCGTCTGGTACACGTCCGGCACGACAGGTCCATCGAAGGGGGCGCTGTCCTCGTACATGCACTCCTACTCGATGTTCGGTCCTCCGACGTGGCCGTTCCTAACTAGCGACGACCGGTACATGATCAACCTGCCCATCTACCACATGGGTGGGACGGGATTGTTCAACTCGATGCTGCTCCGGGGCGGCTCGATCGCCTTCATCGAGCGGTTTCGGACGGGCACTTTCTGGCAGCAGGTTCGCGACACCGAATCAACAGTCGTATTCCTCCTAGGCGCGATGGCCGCGTTTCTCGAGGCGCAACCACCATCGCCCGACGACGCCGACCATCCGATGAGGTTGATGTTCATGGTCCCGGTGGTCGACGACGTGCCGGCATTCGCCGAGCGCTTCGGCGTCGAGGTGCGCTCGATCTACAACATGACCGAGATCTGCACCCCCATCGTCTCGGGCCCTACGCCGACCATTCCCGGCACCTGCGGGCGGCTCCGAGACGGCGCCGAGGTGCGGCTCGTCGACGAGAACCACTGCGAGGTACCAGTTGGCGAGGTCGGCGAGTTCGTCGTGCGCTGCGACGCGCCGTGGGGCATGAACCACGGGTACAACAACATGCCGGAGGCGACCGCCGCAGCATGGCGCAACGGCTGGTTCCACACGGGCGACGCCGGTCGGGTCGACGAGAACGGCGACTACTACTTCGTCGACCGCATCAAGGACGCGATCCGGCGGCGGGGCGAGTTCGTCTCATCGCTGGAGCTCGAGATTGAGCTATCCGCCCATCCGGACGTCGCCGCAGCGGCGGTGATCGCGACGAGGAGCGAGTACGCCGAGGACGAGATTCTCGCCGTGTTGCAGCCGGCAGAAGGCAAGACGATCGACTTCGAGGATGTGGTCTCGTTCCTCAGGCCGCGCGTCGCCCACTTCATGGTGCCGCGCTACTTCCGCTCGGTGAGCGAGCTCCCGCTGACGCCGACTGAGAAGATTCGCAAGGTCGAGCTCCGAAAGCAGGGCATGACCGACGACACCTGGGATCGAGAGGCGGCAGGCATCGTTATCAAGGCTAAGCGAATCGGCTCCTAGCGCCTCCGCTCCTGGCGCACCGCCGCGGCCCGAGCCTCCCTACTCGATACCGTGCGCGGGACCCGCTGCCGCCGCGATCTCGACCACGTCCAGGATCTCCCGGCGTGTGGCGCCCAGCTCGAGCGCGTTGCCGATGTGGAAGCGCAAGCCCGGCAGATAGCGATGCGTCGGCGTCGAGTCGACCGAGATGTAGATGAGCTCCTTGGTCTTGGCGGGCAACGCTCCGGTCTGCCACGGAACCGCGCAGTACTCGACCATCGCTCGAAACGCGGGCTCGGACAGCCGACGCAGGGCGTACTCAGCCTGACCAGGGCTCGATCGCGACGTGAATCGCCCTGTCGCCGGTGCGACCGGCAAGCGTCGCGATCGCCTGCTCGGCTTGCGCCAGCGGGAACGAATGCGTATGGAGCCGCTCGAGCGGGTAGCGGCCTGTCTCGATCAGCTCGCAGGCTCGGTGGAAGTCAGGGAGCGGCATGCTCAGCACGCCACGCACGCTCAGCTCCTTGTAGACGATCTCGTCGGGAACCAGCTCGGCCGAAACGCCGGCTCCCTTCAGCCCGGCCAGAACGATCCGGCCCCGGCGAGCGCACATCCCGACGGCCTGTTTGAAGGCTCCCTCGAAGAACGGTGTCGTGTCGATGACGACGCTCGCCCCGCCACTGGTCAGCTCGAGCACCTGATCGGTCGGGTCGATGCCGTCGACCACGATCGTGTGGTTGGCGCCGAGCTCGCTCGCAAGCTCCAGCTTGTGCTGATCCGAGCCGAGGCCGGTCACGATCACCTGCGACGCTCCGGCGTCGAGCGCGGCGACGAGCGAGCACAGTCCGCGCTGACCCGGGCCCATTATCACGACCTTGTCTGCCGGCCCGGTACCGGGCACGCTCGCGCCCCACGAGAGCCCAGCGGCGAGCGGGTTGAACATCACGGCGAGCGACGCGGGAATGTGCGGGTCGAGCTTGCGCACCACCGAGAGCGGGTGCAGATACATGTACTCGGAGAACGCACCCCAGAGTCCAGGGGCCGTATCGACGTGTGTGAAGCCGTACGTCCCGCCGCGCGTGGGGCAGCGAGCCGGATCGAAGTCGAGGCACGCAGCACAGCGGCCGCACCCGTAGGACGAGCGCACGGCCACGCGATCGCCGACGTCGACGGCCCAGCGCTCTGCGGCCCTCGACCCGATCGCCGCGATCAGGCCCAGCGGCTCGTGCCCGGGGACCGAGGGAAACGGCTTGTAGTACTCGTTGCTCTGGACCTTTCCGTCGAACTGCTCGTAGTCCGTGCCGCACAGTCCACAGATCTCGACCCGCAGCAGGGCGTCATCCTCGGTGAGCTGAGGCAGCGGCAGCTCAGCGAGCTCGAGCGCGCCCGGCCCGCGAAGCACCATCGCACGCGCCACGTCGGGCAGCGCGTCGCGACCCGTCACTGGCTGTCGAGGTCAGCCTCGCCCGTCGCGAGCGGCCGCGGAATCGCGCCCCCGTCGAGCTGACCGAGCTGACCCGCCAGATACTCGTCGAGCCGGCCGCGCGAATCGATGATGTCGTTGAGCTGCACAGCGAGCTGACCGATGCGGTCGGTCGCCGTGAACGACGACTCGGTGCGCTCCATACTCAGGCGCTCCGGTCCGTACGAAAGAGCGGGACCGGTCGTGTCGAGAATCGTGTAGTCGTCGCCACGCCGAAGCTCAAGCGTCACCTCGCCGGTAACTCCTCTCGCTACCCAGGCGTGCAGGCTCTCGCGCAGCATGAGCGCCTGAGGGTCGAACCACCGGCCCTCGTAGAGCAACCGCCCGAGGCGGTAGCCGAGCGCGCGGTACTGCTCGATCGTCGCCTCGTTGTGGATCGCGCTGACGAGCCGCTCGTACGCGATCCACAGAAGCGCGATGCCGGGAGCCTCGTAGAGCCCTCGGCTCTTCGCCTCGATCACCCGGTTCTCGATCTGGTCGGACATGCCGAGACCATGGCGACCGCCGGTGGCGTTCGCATCGAGCACGAGCCCGACGAGATCCTCATGCTCGGTGTCATTGAGCGCGACAGGTCGACCTTCGACGAAGCGCACGCGTACGCGCTCCGGCTCGATCGCCACACCCTGATCCCAGTGCGGCACACCCATGATCGGCTCGACGACCTTCATGCTCGTTGCGAGAAACTCGACATCCTTGGCCTCGTGCGTCGCTCCGAGCATGTTCGCGTCGGTGGAGTACGCCCTCTCGACCGAATCGCGGTACGGCAAATCGCGCGCGAGCAGCCATTCGCTCATCTCTTTGCGACCGCCGAGCTCGCTCACAAACGCCTCGTCCAGCCAGGGCTTGTAGATACGCAGCGACTCGTTGACGAGGAGGCCGTAGCGGTAGAACCGCTCGATGTCGTTGCCCTTGTACGTCGAGCCGTCGCCCCAGATGTTGATGCCGTGCTCGCGCATCGCAGCGACGAGCATCGTCCCCGTCACGGCCCGGCCGAGCGGCGTTGTGTTGAAGTACGTCTTGCCTGCGGTCGAGATGTGGAACGCGCCGCACTGGAGCGCAGCGATCCCCTCATGCGCCAGCGCGTCCCGACAATCCACGACGAAGGCGTCCTCGGCACCGTAGAGTCGGGCCCGCTCGGGCACGGTGCCGACATCCGCCTCGTCGGGTTGCCCGAGGTCCGCCGTGAAACCGTACGGAACGGCGCCGTTCTCGCGCATCCACGCGATCGCGCACGATGTGTCGAGCCCTCCCGAGAAGGCGATCCCGACCCGCTCGCCGGCGGGCAGCGACTCGAGAATGACGCGGCTCACGCCGCTGAGTCTACGGACGATGGTCGGCGCCGGCTGAGCCTGCGAGCATCAGCTGCTCCTTCGTCCGCACGAGCGCGCTCACGGTGGCATTCGCAGGCGCCGCCAGGCCCAGCGTCGCCGCGACCGTCGGAATCGCGCCGTTGATGACGTCGATCTCTCCGGCCCGCCCGGCGAGGTAGTCGAGCAGCATCGACGGTCGAGCATCGGGGATCTTCTCGGCGAACTCGAGCACGTACCGCTTCGGATCGTCGAAGGTGAACGAGATGCCGTTCGCACGGCCGATCTCGTACGCCTCGGCGGCGCAACTTGTCGAGATCTCGCGGCCGGAGTCGAGTGCGAGAACCTCACCGATAGTCCGCTCGAGCATCGTGCACGGACCGCTGAACGCGACGTTGCAGACGAGCTTCTCCCAGACGAGGCGCCCGACGTCGTCGTACGTCTCCACCTTGAACCCGGCCTCGCGCCAGACGCCGGCGATCTGCTCGACACGATCGGTGGCCGGTCCAGCCCGCTCGCCGAGGCGAACGAGCTCCCACCCTTCGTGTCGGGCGTGTCCGGGCGCCACGATCGACGCTCCAAAACCTCCGACGACTCCGATCGTCACGACGTCGTCTCCGAGGACCGACGCGGCGCGATCCGGTCCGCCGAGGCCATTCTGAATGGAGAGAACGACGGTTCCAGCTCCCACGAGCGGGCGAGCTGCGACGGCGGCGCTCTCGACGTCCATCGCCTTGGTCGCGATGATCACGAGCTCGCAGTGGCCGGCGTCCTCCGCGCTCGTCGTCGCGTTCACGGCGGCGGTCCGATCGCCACTGGCTCCCTCGACGCGAAGACCACCAGCCTTCATCGCTTCGACGTGTTCGCGCCATGCGTCGATCGCCCAGACCTCGTTGCCCGCGTCAGCGAGCAGGCCGGCGTAGACCGAGCCCATGGCGCCAACCCCTACGACCGCGATCTTCACATCGCCCTCCTTCCGAGCAGCGGCTCGACCGCGCAAGTGCGCCCGAACCCGCGCCTATCGTGCCACGTGCGCCTTTCGGCTGGGCTGCGATCGAGCCCCGCGCCGGCCTGAGCGCGCCGCTGGCGCCGGCCGCCGCAGCTCGTGTGCAACCATAGGAACCCGGCGGCACCCGCCGGACCCGGAGAGGTGTCCGAGTTGGCCTAAGGAGCGCGACTGGAAATCGCGTACTCGGGGTAGACCCGGGTCGTGGGTTCGAATCCCACCCTCTCCGCTTCAAACCTAGCCGGATGTAGCGGCCACGACATACGCGGCGACATCATCGATCTCGGCGGCACTCAGCTGACCGCTGAACGACGGCATCGCGCCGGCGCCGTTCGTAACACGATCGACGACGAGCTCGAAGGACGGCGGCGACTCGTCGAGGTTCGGTCCGATCGCGCCCGTCGAGCCGGCATCGGCAAGTACATGGCAGCTGCCGCAACCGGCGGAGGCATAGATCTCGCTCCCTGCCACCGGATCGCCGCCGCTGCCGGCCGGCGGCGGCGCCTCGCCTGCCTCCTCGTCGGGCGGAGGAGACTCCGCTTCGCCCGGTTCGGGCTCGGCTCCGCCGCTCTCGCCCGCCGGTGGTTCTCCGGCAGGCTCGTCCTCGCCAGCTACCTCCGCTGCCTCAGCGACGTGATCTTCCGCGCCGTAGACCTCAACGGCCGCGAGCGTGCCGCCAACGAGCACGAGACACACGAGCGTGAAGGTCACGAGGTTGCGTCGCCCTGGAAAGTTTGGATCCCCCTTCGGGATCACGGTCGACACGACGAGGCTAAACACGACCAGGACGGCCGTGACCACCGAGATGATGATCTCTCCGTTCGACACGAGCGAGCAGTACGATATCGACTGCGGTGGGCCGTGTCCGTACGTACGCGATAGCGGCCGCGGCGATACTCATCGCACTTGTATTAGCTGCGGCCGGCTTCGCCGAAGAAGCAACTGCTCTGTCCAACTGGCAGGCGTTTGCGCTCGGCATCGTCCAGGGCCTCACGGAACTGCTGCCGATCTCGTCCTCGGGCCATCTGATTCTCGTGCCCTGGCTCGCCGAATGGACGTTCCTCGAGGACAACGACGCGTTCAACCAGACGTTTGACGTTGCGCTTCACATCGGCACGACGGTCGCGGTGATCATGTACTTCTGGACCGACATTTCCAGGCTGACAGCAGCCTGGCTCGGCACGCTCCGCACGCGCACCATCAAGACGACAGACGAGCGGATTGCCTGGTTTGTCGCGATCGCCACAATCCCGGCGCTCATCGTCGGCGGCCTGTTCGCCGACAAGATCTCGAGCCACCTCGGCGAGCCGTGGCAGATTGCGATCCTGCTAGCGGTCTTCGGCGTCGTGCTCTGGTTGGCCGACCGCAGACCTCAGGACCGCAAGTTCAGCGACCTCACGATGAAGACCGCCGTCGTGGTCGGCCTACTGCAGTGCCTGGCGCTGATGCCCGGCGTCTCACGTTCAGGCATCACGATCTCTGCCGGGCGTGCGCTCCGGCTCGACCGCGACACCGCGGCCCGCTTCTCCTTCCTCCTCCTGGTACCGGTCTCGGTGGCCGCCGTCATCTACACGGCTGTCAAAGACGTCGGATTCGGGGAGTTGCCCAGCGGCTGGGTGGGGCCGTTCGTCGTCGGGACGATCGCCGCATTCGGCAGCGGCCTATTCGCCATCCACGCCCTGCTGGGACTCGTGCGTCGGCACAGCTTCACCGGCTTCGTGATCTATCGAATCGTGCTGGCGATCGTGATCCTGCTGCTGATCGCGAGCGGCGCGCGCTCGGCTACCTTCTAGCCACCGCGGCCGCCGCCACCGTCGGGCCTAGGCGCGCGACGCGGGCGCGGGTGCAAGTCCGTCGCCGCGGACAGGCAGCTGCGCGATCAGCCGCTCGCGGCGCTCTCTCAGCTGCTCCTGCACGTGAGGCGCGATGTCGTCGGGCGACCAGTCGAACTCCGGGCTGAAGTCGATCTCGATCTGTCGGACATCCGGCATGGCTTCGACTCGCTCGCGGATCTCGCGCTCGAAGTAGATCGCGTACAGGCAGCCGGGGCCCGTCAACCGCAGACGCACGGTGACGCTGCTTCGGCCATCGACCGGGGGCTCGACGTCAATCGCACAGAGGAGCCCCATGTCTACGAGGCCGGTAGGCACGCCCTGCGAGACGGAACACGGATCGGGAACGTCGTTGACGGCAGAGCGAACGCGACCGGCGAGACTGTGGGGGCTCACGCGGCGACGCCTGCCTCGACGCGCTTGCGCAGATCGCGCCACGGACCGTCAGGAGCCTCGACGTACACGCGGCGCCGCTCCGCCCAGTCGTCTGTCGCAGTCGACCGCTTGATCCCTTCCACGTCCAGGCTGTGCAGACGCGCCATGTTGCCGCCGAAGATCTTCGCTTTGGTCTCATCGCTGAGCGGCACGTAGCCGTAGCCTTCCTGCAAGTCCTCGGGCATCTGGAAGTTCGCGAATGCCTCGACCATCGGCTGCGGATGACCGAGCGGGCAACCGGTGCCCCACATGATTCGATCGTCGCCGCCGTAGCGCATGAGGGTGCCGATGACGTGCGCGAACCGGCGCGGCTGGCGGACGGCAAAGTTCGCCACGGCCTCGAGGTTCGCCCAGATGTTGGGGTGCGTCATCAGCTGGATGCCGCATTCCTCGAGAAACGCCCAGCCGGAGTGGACGACCTCGAAGATGAGATCCGGAAACGCCACCGCGGCGCTGTTGACGTCGTCGATCTTGTCCTTGTCGAGCGGCCCCGGGCCGACCGGCCACGCCTTGTGGATCGCCATGACGTTGACCCCGAGCTCGCGGCCCTTCTCGAAGAACGGGAAGGCCTTCTCGGGATCGTCGTACATCGTCGTCATCGCCCTGTTTCGCTCGTGATCGATCATGCCGTTCGAGGGGTAGAACTTGAAGCCGTTGATCGGCGCCTCCTCCATGAGGCGCTCCATCGTCTCGAGCTCACCCAGCCCCTTCAGCGGGTCGACCGGCGCATAGAGCAAGACCCGATCGGGATAGAGCTTCTTCAGCTCGACGCCGATCTGCCACGGAGACGACCCGCGCTTGAAGTAGGCGGCGATCTCGACCCCGTGGTAGACCACTACGTCGACGTCGGATTCCTCGAAGTAGACGCTCGCCAGCTCCTCGGGAGTCCAGCCCGCAGACCACTCCTCGTCGTTCAGGAGGTAGCCGGGCTCGCGCGACTCGAGCGGTCCGTGCCCGAGATCGTAGACGAACTTGATCAGGCCGGCGTACTCCTCGGGCGAGCAGTGATCCATTCGGTTCGAATCGACGAAGTCATACGCGTGAGCGACCGCGTCGATGACAAGGTTTCCGTTCCACATGAGCCGATGCCTCCTCTTCCTCAAGCGACTCGCAATCGCCTCCCGTTGGCCGAGCTCGGTAAAGATCTTCCCGTACGCGCCCTCGCTGCGCAACGACACACGCGCGCGTCGACGCGTGGGCGAGATCGTACTCACGATCGATGACTTGGCGACGGCTCGGAGACACCAACACGACGGTACGTCGACCCATTGACGCAGCCTGATCGATAGCGTGCGCACGCCAGCCAGCCGAAGCTCGAGGAGACGGACTATGAAGCGGATCGGTGTTGACGTAGGTGGAACGTTCACCGACCTGATCCTCGTGGACGAGGAGGCCGGAGCCATCCGGGTCGACAAAGTGCCTTCGACGCCCGACGATCCGGCGCGGGGCACGGTCGCCGGCATCCAGCGGCTCTGCGAAGCGCAGGGTCTGTCGCTCGCAGAGATCGACGCGGTCCTGCACGGGACGACGGTGGCGACGAACATCGTGCTCGAACGCGACGGCGCGAACGTCGGCCTGATCACCACAGAGGGCATGCGCGACATCCTGCACATCGCGCGCCACAAGCGGCCAAAGAACTTCTCGCTGCACTGCGAGCTGCCGTGGCAGAGCAGCCCTCTCGTGCGGCGCCGAAACCGGCTCACCGTCAGCGAGCGCGTCACGACCCCGCGGGGCGACGTCTTGACGCCGCTCGACGACGAGGAGGCCCGTAACCGCGTGCGGGAGCTCAAGGCTGCCGGTGTGGACGCGGTCGCCGTCTGCCTGCTCCATTCCTACCTGAACCCGGAACACGAGCAGCGCATCGCGACCATTCTCGAAGAGGAGTTCCCGGAGGCATATCGCTCGGTCTCGCACGAGGTGCTCCCCCTGTATCGAGAGTACGAGCGCTTCTCAACCGTCTGCCTGAACGCGTTCATCGGGCCACGCGTCTCTGAGTACATCCGCAGGCTCGCCGAGGCTCTCGAGACGGCCGGGTTCGCCCACGACCTCCAGCTCATGCAATCGAACGGCGGCACCGTCGGCGCCGAGGTTGCGAGCGCACGGCCCGTGTCGCTGCTGACGTCAGGACCCGTCGCGGGCCTGATCGGTGGCATCTGGGCAGGTCGCATGGCCGGCTACGAGAACGTCGTCACGCTCGACATCGGCGGTACCTCCGCCGACATCGGCGTCGCCCCCGGCGGCGAGCTGCGAATGCGGCACCTCGTCGACACGACCGTCGGTGGTTACCACGCGATGGTGCCGATGGTGGACGTCGACACGATCGGCGCCGGCGGCGGCTCGATCGCGTACGTCGACCGCGGCGGCGTGTTTCGGGTCGGGCCACAGAGCGCCGGCGCTGAGCCCGGCCCCGCCTGTTACGGCCGCGGAGGCAAGGAGCCGACATCGACCGACGCGCAGCTCGTGCTCGGACGCCTCCCCGCCGAAGGGCTCCTCGGCGGACAGATGCCGCTCGACCGCGACCAGGCCGAACAAGCGTTGGCCAGCGTGGCGGAGCCGCTCGGCATCAGCACCACCGAGGCCGCGCTCGGCCTGCTGCAGGTCCAGAAGTTCGGCATGACGCAGTCGATTGAACTGAACTCGGTCCGCCGCGGCTACGACCCGCGCGACTTCACGCTGGTGGCGGCCGGCGGAGCAGGACCCCTGTTCGCGTGTGACATCGCGCTCGAGCTCGACATCCCGCGTGTGCTCGTGCCGCCCCATCCAGGCATCACGTCGGCGACAGGACTGCTCGCCACGGACGTCTTGCACGAGCTCGTCGCGACGGTAATGGAACGGCTCGACCGGCTCGACGCCACCGGGTTCGCCGGAACGCTCGACGCGCTCGAGAGCCAGGCTGACGACCTGCTAATACGCGATGGCTACACCGGTGAGCGCGCAGTCGTCACACGATTCGCGGACTGCCGGTACGTGGGCCAGGGCTACGAGGTTCGGTGCGAAGTGCCGTCCGGGGCGATCGACGACGAGTGGATCGCGGCCACAGAGATGTCGTTCCACACGGCACACGAGCGAGAGTACGGACAACGCTTCGACGCGAAGATTCAGATCGTCAACGTGCGCGTGATGGCGGTCGGCCTCGTCCCCCCGCTCGATTGGCCCGAAACCGAGCCGGCGTCCGGTTCACCCGTCGCGAAGAACGAGGCCGACGTCATATTCGAGGTGGACGGCGAGCCGCGAACGTTGCGGACGCCGTTCTTCGCTCGCGAGGCGCTGAGCGCCGGGCACGAGCTCATTGGCCCGGCGATCATCCAGCAATACGACTCGACGACCGTGGTGCCGCCCGGGCTTGTCGCGACGATCGATCGACACGGAAACATCGTTGTCGACTGCACCCGAGCCGACGACCGCGCAGCCGGCGGGCACGGGGCCGGCCTCGCTACGCCCGTTCTCATGCGCGTGGTCGGTGGCGCATTCCAGTCGATTGCCATGGAGATGTCGAGCATCCTCTTCCGCATGTCCTACAGCTCGATCATCCGTGAGTCCGAGGACCTTGGCGCCGGAATCTTCGACCGCGAGGGCAACGAGCTGGCGGAGTCCGACTCGACGCCGATGTTCATGGGCGCGATGCCGAAGATCGTGAAGGGGGTGATCAAAGAGCTCGGCGAGGACATCCACGACGGTGACGTGATCGCGCACAACCACCCCTACAAGGGAGCGACGCACTCGCCCGACATCGGCATCGTCGTGCCCATCTTCTGGGAGGGAGAGCTCGTTGCGTTCTCGGGCGCGTCAGCGCACCTGCTTGATATCGGGGGCGCGTATCCAGGCATGGCGATCGACCTCGTCGACATGTGGGCCGAGGGCCAGATCTGGGACGCGTTGAAGCTCTCCTCGAAGGGAGAGCGACAGGACGGCGCGTGGCGCTCGATGCTCACGAACGTCCGCACCCCGACACACAACAAGGGTGACATCGAGGCGATGATCGCCGCGTGCGAGCGCGGCAAGCGGCGGTTCGTCGAGCTGATTCGCCGCTACGGCAAGGACACGGTTCTCGGCACCGCGAACGACTGGCTCGACTACTCGGAGCGCATGCTGAGGCAGGAGATCGCCAAGGTCCCCGACGGCGAGTACGACGTGCCGGTCGGGTGGATGGACGATGACGGGAAGAACTACGGCACGCGCCTGCCGGTGAAGATCAAGGTCATCATCGAGGGCGACACGCTGACGATCGACACGACAGGCTCGAGCAGCGAGACCGAGACGGCGTTCAACTCGCCCTACATGGGCGCGGTCATGAGCGCTGCCACGTACATCGTGAGAACGATCTTCCTCGACGAGGCGACGTACGACGTCTTCGTACCCCAGAACGAGGGCATGCTCGCGCCCGTCAACGTGATCGCGCCGGAAGGATCGATCTTCAACCCGCGGTTTCCGCGTGCGACGAAGGCGCGCTTCTGCCAGATCCAGCGAATGGTCGACTTCACGCTGCAGGCTCTGGCGCCGGTCATTCCCGAGAAGATCACGGCCGGGAACTCCGCCGCGACGACGTTCTTCTCCTACAGCGGCTTCGATCCGGATGAGGACGAGTACTGGGTGTATCTGGAGGTGAACGAAGGTTCGCACGGTGGGCGCGAAGGCGCTGACGGCTGGGACTCGGTCGACTCGCTCGTAGCCAACACGCGCAACAATCCGATCGAGGAGCTCGAGTGGCGGTTCCCGATGAGGACCGAGCGGTACGAGCTACGCAACGAACCCGCAGCCCCCGGCCGCTGGCGTGGTGGTATCGGCACCGTCCGGGTCAATCGGTTTCTCGTCGACACGATCATCGCGAGCGAGGGCGAGCGCTTCTACGGCGACCCACCCTGGGGTATCTTCGGCGGCCACGAGGGCCAGCTCGCGTCGACCCGCAAGAATCCCGGGGAGGCCGGCGAGGAAGACTGGCCGTCGAAGTTCACGAACTTCCGTATGGCTGCGGGCGACTGTGTGGAGATCGTGGTGCCGAGCTCTGGCGGCTACGGCGACCCGCTCGAGCGCCCGCCCGCCCAGGTACTCGACGACGTGCTCGACGGGTTCCACACGGTCGAGCAGGCACGCGCCGCCTACGGAGTGGTCGTCGACGAGCCGACGATGACGGTCGACGAGGAAGCGACAGCCGCTCTGCGCGACCAGCTCGGCGGCGCCGAGTAGACGTCAACAAAACGGAAATTGTCTGTCAAACCTTCGTGCCGCATCGCGGTTCCGGCTCGACATCGCAGGAAAAGCCGTGCAGAATAGCCGCGGACAACGCGAGGAGTCGTTTCCCGCCTCGCAACCGCCCAGGCGCGATCTGAGCGGCGATTCCACGACATTCGACGCAGCCCGGCCCACCGAGGTCGGTTTCACGGACGAAAGGGGGCTTTGATGAGGAAGGCGACACTAATTGCAGCGCTTGTACTCGCCGGCGCGTTGCTGGGAGCCGCCGACGCCGACGCTCGTCGCCCCGCCCTACCGTCCATGGTCCAGGAGATCGACCAGTTGCGCAAGGAGACCAACCAGATACGCCGGACTATCGGTCGACGCATGTACAGGACGGACTTCTCCTACCGTACGGTCGACAACAGGGCAGTGAGGTTAGAGGCGCTGATCATCTGGACCCAGCGGCGCAAGAAGGCACGCGGGCTCACACCACACCCCGACAGCGTGTGGACACGCCTCGCTGACTGCGAGTCGGGAGGCGTCTGGACTTACAACGGCTCCGCGATCTACGATGGTGGACTCCAGTTCCACCCGCAGACCTGGAACTCGTACCGCCGCAACAGCTATCCCAAGTTCGCGTGGCAAGCAGCGCCGTACCAGCAGATTCGTGCGGCGAAGCGTCTTCGGCGAGCTGCCGGCTGGGGTGCATGGCCTTCCTGCTCGGCGAAGCTCGGACTTCGCTAGCGTCGCGAGACACGACGTAGCGTGCGCTTGAGCGCACGCTCACCCCGCAGGCCAGCGCGCGGAGTGTGCCGCACGACCGAGTAGGCAGTTGGCGCCCCGCCGAATGCGCGGAAGAAGCGCTCGATACTCGGAATCATCGAGCCCTCAAAATCGAACGCCAACCCGAACTCGGCGGCAAACTCGATCGCCGTCCAGATGAGAAGGGAGGTCGCTCCGCTCGAGCGCAGCGTCGCGTCACTTGCGCCAGCGAGGTAATAGACGGCGCGCTCGTCCTGGACGAAGTAGCCGCCGGCATGGGCCTTGCCGTCGACCCCGCGCGCCATGAGAACACGGCGGGACCCGCGCTCGCGGGCCGGCTCATCGACGCGTTCGAGCGTGTGTCGCGTGTCGAGCGCGAGTTGCTCTAGCCCCTGCGTCGAGGCGGCGTGCAGCTCGAGAAACTCGGCAACGCCCTCCTGCGTTACCTCGACGCCTTGCTTGCGCGCCTTGCGGATATCACCACGAATGTTTGGCCGCATCGCTGCCTCGGCCGCGCCGAGATCGCTCAGGTCGTGCAGCCGCCACGTGTAGTTCGTCGTCTGCGAGAAGCCGTGCCACGCGAGAGGCGTCCAGTAGTTGAAGCTCGGATGGCACCGTGCCTCGAGGTGCGCGTACGGCGCGAGCGCGTCGAGGAGAAGTTCGAGGCTCTTCTCGGCCGTTGTCCAGCGCCGCTTTCCGCCGTCGGCCTCAGGCAGCAGCGGCCCGAGGAAGGGGCTGAGCGGCGCGCCGAGATGCACGGGCCCCCACCGGCTCGAACGGACGATCGTCGGCCACGCCGCGATCAGATCGCCCTCCTCGACCACGTGGGGTTGCCAAGCGCCGGCAGCGACGGCGTCCAGCCACCAGCTCGCGCTGAAGACCGACCCCTGGGGCGAGCCGGCTACCAGCGCGTCGTACTGTTCGCGCTCGGTCAATGTCTCGCGCTCATCGACACGACCAGAGCTTCTTCGAGCTCCTGCGGCAGCTCGCCGGCCGCGGTGCGGGGAAAGGCGGCAGGCACCTCACCGCGAGGCTCGAGCGTGATCCCCTCAGCCCGCGCGTGCTCGCTGATCGCAGTCAGCGTCGCCGGCGCATCCTCGATCAGCCGCTCGTACGTCACGTCGTAGAACCGTTCGGGCCCGAGCTCCTCTCGGGCGTCGTCGATCGTCGAGTGAATCGCCTCGATCTGCCCGAGCACCTGGTCGGGGGGCCCGAGCTCGCGCAGCTCTTCCCACCCCGGCGGCTCGGCCGACCACCAGGACCGCGCCTCGCCGTTCGCGCGCATCCTGGCCACGAGAATCGAGCGGGCGTGTTCGAACGGGTCGCGGCGGATCACGACGAAGCGCGCCTCGGGAAGCGCGGCGGCGATCGGCTCGAGGCGCAGCGCGCACAGCAGGTTCTTGAAGACGAGCGGCCGTCTGCCCGCGTTGCCGAGCGCGCGGAACGCCGCGCGCAGACGCACGAGGTCCTCGGGCCGGGCCTCGGCTAGTGGCACGAACTGCGGAGACTTACGGAAGAAGCGGTACCAGAATGGGCCGCACTCGCTCGGGCCCCATGCCCCCGACGTCAGGCCGTGCCTGGACCCGTAGTCGATCGGAGGGCTCGCGGTTCGACCGCCGAAGCGTTCGACGAGCGACGGCGCGCCAAAGAACGCGCAATGCCTGTTCCCGAGGTACGTCACGTCGAAGCGCTGGATCAGCAACTGGTAGAGCAGCGTGCTGCCGGATCGCGGCGCACCAATGACGAGAACCGGCTTGTGCTCGAGCGGGGCGGTAGAGCCGTCGGCACCGAGCAGCTCGATGCGCTGCAGTATCGATCGGTTGGCTGTTCGACGCGCGCGCGCCCACAGCGTCCGCGGAACTGCGGCGGCTCGAGCGTTCATCGCGCCGGACGTTAGCAGCGCCTCGCACGGCCCACTCCTCTCGTCCAGGTGCGACGCCGCGTGTGCGTCGCACACGGACGGGGCTGGGCGAGGGGCGGTGCGTGTCTAGAATTCGCGGCTGTGTCCGACCGACCACTACGCCTGCTTGGAGTCGCCGACCTCCGGTCGCTCAACGTCATTCGCTGGGGCCGCCGGCTGGCGGAGCTCGGCCACGAGGTCCATCTCGTCGGCAACCGGATGAACGAGCGGGCCGAGGAGCGGGAAGGCCTGAATCTCTACGACGTGACGACGCTCGAGCCACTCACCCGCGTCCCCGGCCTGCGGCGCGCGCGATTCGGCCCGGCGATCGCCGCGCTTGCGGATCGCCTCGATATCGACCTCGTGCACGGGCACTACATGCTGCCCTACGGCTACTGGGCTTCACAGGCCGGCCGCCATCCGTTCGTCCTCAGCCCATGGAGTCGCGACGTGTTTATCGATGCGCACGAGCGGCGCCAGGGGCGCAAGCGGGCCCAGGCGGCAATCCAGGCGGCCGACTACTTCGTGGTCAACTCGCAGGCCTGCGCCAAGGCCTCGGTCGAGCTCGGAGCCGACCCGAGCCGTATGCAGGAGATCATCTGGTACGCCGAGACCGACCGTTTTGGTGTGCACAATCGCGACGCTAACTTCCGCCGAGCGCGCGGCTGGCCCGACGATGCACTCATCGTCCTGTCGTTGCGCAACTTCCGTCCGTATACGTACGTCGACGTGCTGGTGGAGGCCTTTGCGCGTGTGGCCGGCGACGTTCCGAATGCGCGGCTCCTGCTCTGCGCCCGAGGTGGGCCCGAGCGCCCGCGCATCGAACGGCTGATCGAGGAGCTTGGAATTGGCGACCGCGTACGAATCGAACGTGCTGAGATCGAGGACCTGCCCACGTACGTGGCCTCAGCGGACATGGCCGTTACCATCGCCGACTCAGACTCGACGCCAGCCTCACTGACGGAGGCGATGGCGTCACGGCTCCCGGTCGTCGCAGCCCCAACCTGGTCGATGGACGAGTGGCTGGAGGACGGCAACGGCGCCGAGATCGTTCCCGTCAAAGACGTCGACGCGACGGCGAGGGCGATCGCCAAGTTGCTGGCGGATCCCGAGTTGCGTGCCCGCTACGGCGGACGGAACGAGCGCGTCGTCCGCGAGAAGCTGCCTCAGCCGGGGCCGCTGCTCGAGAGCCTGTACCGCGAGCTCGTCGCAACACACCAGACTCAGCGCGCGGCATGATTCGAGCCGTGCGCCCGGGATGCGTGCCTTGGCGTTTGCGATCGCGCCGCGTGCGGTCAGCGCTCGCATGAGAACGCTCGTTCTCGGTCTCGACGGCGGCGATCACGAGCTGATCAGCGTGCTCGTTCAGCAGGGACGCATGCCAACTCTGAGCCGGTTGGCTCGCGAGGGAACATTCGGTCCTCTCGAGTCGACGATTCCGGCGGTCACGCCGACCGCGTGGTCGTCGTTCCTGACCGGCCTGAAACCGGGCGGGCCCGGCATCTTCAACTTCGCGAGCAACACCAACCGCGACCGTCAACGGGTCGAGAGCGCCGCGAGTCGTTCGGGAACGCCTCTGTGGCGCTACCTGGGGCGCGCCGGCATTCGATCGGCATTTATCAGCATCCCGTTCACCTACCCGCCGGAGGACATTGCCGGCGTAGTGGTCACGGGCTACGGCGGACCCGAGCAGCCAGCGATCACGCCGCCGCGAATGCGCGAGCGTGTGCACGCGGTGCACCCGGACTACCTGACGGCGCACCACCCGATGTCGGAGCGTTGGTGGGAAGACTTCGACGACTACGCGCGCAAGCTGCACAAGCACGTCGAGCAAACCGCCGACATCTGCCGGATCGCGCTCGAGCAGGAGCCCGACCTGTCGCTGCTTTGCGTCAACTTCATGAGCGCCGATCACGCGGGCCACCTCGGCTACCACCGACTCGACGCGAATCATCCGGCACACGACCCGGCATTCGCCGGCGACGAGCTCGTGCAGATCTACGAGGCCGTGGATCGCGCGTGCGGCGACTTGATCGACGAGGCGGAGGAGCGCTTCGGGGAGCCGGTCACTGCCGTGATGCTCTCGGATCACGGCATGAAGCCGATCTACTGGACCTTTCACGCCAACCAGTGGCTGGCCGAGAACGGGCATCTCCAGTACAGGAAGCGCTCGCTGCAGGGCTGGAAGGGCACGCGCCTCGACTACGCGTCAAAGGTCGACCAGCGTCTCGCACGCACGACCCGCTGGTACGGAGCCGCCCTCGACGCCGTTCCTGGCGTGCCGCGACCGCGTCCCGACCGCGTGTTTTCCGAGGTCGACTTCGCCAAGACGCGCGCCTACTGCTTCGCTACCGGCGGCCAGATCTTCCTCGGCGAGACGTCCGGCGCTCGCGACGACCCGCACTACGCGAAGCGCCTCGCAGACGAACTCGCGGCGATCCCACACCCGGAGGGCGACGGGCCGGCATTCGCGGTTCACCGCCGCGACGACATCTACCACGGAGCTCACGTCGACAAGGCGCCGGACCTTGTGATCTTGCCGCGCGACGAGCGTATCCACGTCGAGTCGTCACGCCGCACGTGGGCGCAGGCATTTGACGTGCACGATCACCTCGATCCGGAGAACTTCTACGGGTACTCGGGCCATCACGGCCAGACGGGTGTGTTCGCCGCCGCCGGCCCGGGCATTCGCGCGGCCGAACTCCCCACCGGAGCGAGCATCGTTCAGCTCCCGGCTACGCTGCTCGCGCTCGCCGGTCTCGCCGCACCAGGAATGGACGGTGAGGCGCTCCACGAGATCCTCGACGTTGAGGACGCCGCCGACGTCGAGGCCGACGCGCGCGCGGGCGACGACGACCGCGCGTACAGCACGGCAGAAGAGGCGCAGATCGTCGAGCGGCTGCGCGACCTCGGCTACGAGTAGGCGCTAGCGCCCAGGCTGCGGTACGACCCGGATGTACGGGAGCGGTGACTCCCAGCCGTCGGGATACTTCTCCCTCGCGTCCTCGTCCGACATCGCCGGAACGATGATCACATCGTCGCCGTTCTGCCAGTTCGCAGGCGTGGCGACCTTCTCGGCTGCCGTCAGCTGAACGGAGTCGAGCAGTCGCAGGATCTCGGCGAAGTTGCGGCCCGTGCTCATCGGATACGTCAGGGTTGCCCTGATCTTCTTGTCAGGACCGATCAGGAACACCGATCGTGCCGTCGCATTGTCCATCGGCGTGCGCCCGGCAGCGGTGTCGCCGGCATCGCCCGGCAGCATGTCGTACTGCTTGACCACATCGAGCGTGGGGTCGCCGACGAGCGGGTAGTTGACTGCGTTTCCTGTGGCCGACTGGATGTCCCTCGACCATTTCTCGTGGTCGCTCACGGCGTCGACGCTGATCCCGAGGATCTTGCAGTTTCGTTTCTCGAACTCCGGCTTCAACCCGGCCATCGTGCCGAGCTCCGTCGTGCACACGGGCGTGAAGTCCTTCGGATGCGAGAAGAGAATCGCCCAGCCGTCGCCGATCCAATCGTGGAAGTTGATGGGACCCTCTGTGGTCTCCGCACTGAAATCCGGAGCTACGTCGTTGATCCGAAGTGCCATGAGAACCTCCAGGGTCGAGAATCGTCGGAACGACATGTTAGGCGGCAAGCGCCACCCTGGCGACCGGTATCTACGTCGAGCGCGTAGCCAGCCATTCGAGCACCCGCTCGAGAGCCGGCGTTAGCTCGTTCGGCAACTCATCCCGCCCGAACACACAGATACCCGCAAGCTCCGGCAGTCGCAACACGAAAGGTCCGCCGTGAACGAGACAGTGGACGCCGCACAGCTCCGTCTCGCCGATGCCCGTGACCCGGCACGTCCCGAGAAACTCTGGCTCGGCGACGATGCCGAGCTCCTCTTCGAGCTCCCGGACAGCCGCGTCGAGGTAGCTCTCGCCCGGCCGCACATGGCCAGAGCAGGCCGAATCCCACAACCCCGCGGCCTTGTCCTTGTCGAAGCCGCGACGTTGGAGCAGCAGGCCGCCGGCGCACTCGACGACGACGTGCGTCGAGCGATGCAGGAGCGTCGGGTCGGCATGGCATTCGGCTCGACGCCTGTTTTCGAGCACGCGATCGTCTTCATCGACGACAACGAGAAGCTCGTCGGCCTCGGTCACCGCTCGTCGTGGGCAGGCGCGAGATCGCGTTCGGCGATCTCGTGTTCCCGCATCTTGAACTTCTGGATCTTGCCGGTGACGGTCATCGGAAACTCGTCGACGAAGCGAATGTAGCGGGGGACCTTGAACCGAGCGATCCGCTCACGGCAGTACTCACGCAGCTGCTCCTCGCTTACAGCTTCTTCCTCCTTGACGACGACCCAGGCAGACACCTCTTCCCCGTATTTCTCGTCCGGGACACCGACGACCTGGACGTCTTCGACGGCTGGATGGGTGTAGAGGAACTCTTCGATCTCCCGCGGATAGATGTTCTCGCCACCGCGGATGATCATGTCCTTCGAGCGGCCGACGATGCTGACGTATCCCTCCTCGTCCATCGTCGCGAGGTCGCCGGTGTGCATCCAGTTGGCATCGTCGATCGCCGCACTGGTCGCCTGATCGTCGCCCCAGTAGCCCAGCATCACGCAGTAGCCGCGGGTGAGGAACTCACCGGTCTGTCCACGCTCGGCCATTTGCCCTGTCTCCGGGTCGACGATCTTGACCTCGACATGCGGGTGCACGGTCCCAACCGTTGTGACCTGCTTCTCGATCGGGGCAGTCCGCAGTGTCTGCGTCGAGACCGGCGATGTCTCGGTCATGCCGTAACAGATCGTGACTTCGCCCATGTGCATCTCGGTTCTGATGCGCTTCATCACCTCGATCGGACATGGCGAGCCCGCCATCACGCCCGTGCGCAGACTCGATAGGTCGAACGACGAGAAGTCGGGGTCGTTGAGCTCAGCGATGAACATCGTCGGGACGCCATATAGAGACGTGCAGCGCTCCTGCTCGACTGCCTCGAGTACCGCGCGGGGGTCGAATGCTTCCGAGGGTAATACCGCAGTGGCCCGATGCGTGACGATCGCGAGCGTGCCGATAACCATGCCAAAGCAGTGATAGAAGGGCACCGGAACGCACACACGATCGGCGGGCCCGTAACCGAGGATTTCCCCGATGAACAGCCCGTTGTTGAGGATGTTGTGGTGAGAGAGGGTCGCGCCTTTGGGAAAACCGGTCGTCCCTGACGTGTACTGGATGTTGATCGGATCATCCGACTGCAGCGCTGCCTCACGCTCGCGCAGGTCGGTCTCGGGGACAGCATCCGCGCGGGCGAGGAACTCTTCCCAGCCCGTATCCAGATGGACGCGCTCCCTCACACCCGGCGTCTCGATCGCACCGAGTACCTCGCGGTAGTCGACCTTCTTGAAGCCGGCTGCCAGGAACAGGAGCGACGTTCCCGACTGGGTGAGCGCGTACTCCAGCTCGTGTGATCGGTACGAGGGGTTGACGTTTACCAGAATCGCGCCGACCTTCGCGGTCGCGAACTGCAGGACGATCCATTCAGCGTTGTTTGGCGACCACATGCCCACGCGATCACCCTTGCTGACGCCGGCGGCAAGGAGCGCCCTCGCGCACCGCTCGACCCGATCGTTGAGCTCGGTATACGTCCAGCGAATTCCCTGGTGGATCGACACGAGCGCCTCATCCGACGGGTTGCTCGCGACAACGTCGTCCCACATCTGGCCAATCGTCTCGCCACTCAGGGGCAGATCCGACGTCCCGTGAGCGTAGGAGCCTGGCCGCATCTCGTTGACAACGGTAGCGGCGACGCCAGGCTTGGTGCGGGCAACCGCGACCGCGGAAGGAGTCGCCGCCGGTGCGCCGAACAGCCCGTTGTGTCCGACGAGCGACCGCGAAGCGAACCGGAGCTGGTGCCGGCCGAGCGCACTCGACGCGAACGCCGAGGAGGGTGGTCGATCGGCGAGGTCTTGGCCGACGCTGTGGCCGCAGTTCAGCGACACGGGCTGACGCCGTTCGCGCTGGCGCTCGTGACGTTCGCACCCGTGGTCCTCATCGCGACAGGGCTCGGCTTCTGGTTTGAGCTTCCAGGCTCGGTTCTCATCGTCGGGCTGACCATGAGCGCGTTCGCCATCTATCTCGCCGCGGTCACTCCGCTGCTCGTGAACGAGGACGCCGCTGCCCGGAGCCGTTCGCTCACCTCCCTGATCGATAAGACCGACGGGAGACTG
>JAUVPB010000212.1 GCA_030598925.1 Actinomycetes bacterium | reverse complement strand
TGCGTGCGGCGTTCGCGCGCGCCGACGTGGCTCGACTCGGCACGGTTGACGACTCTGGCCGACCCAACCTCGTGCCGATCTGTTTCGCGCTCAGCGGCACATCGCTGTACACGGCAGTCGACGGGAAACCCAAGCGCTCGCGAAAGCTGAAGCGGCTCGAGAACATCAGAGCCCATCCTGCCGTGTCGGTGCTCGTCGACCACTACGAAGACGACTGGTCGCAGCTCTGGTGGATCGTGGCGGAAGGGCGCGCGGAGATCGTCGACGACGAGGCCGAGTCGGCGACCGCCATCGGGCTGCTGTCGGCCAAGTACGCAGAATATGAGGCGTCGCCGCCCGCCGGACCAGTGATCGCAGTACGCGTCGAGCGCTGGCGAAGCTGGTCGGCCGAGAGCGGCAGCGCTACTCGTACTGAAGCGCCCGCAGAACGTTGAGTCGCGCGGCGCGCCGAGCGGGGAATACGGCGGCGAGGATTCCAGCGATCACCGCGACAATCGCGAAGATGACGATCTTGTCCCAGGGAACCGAGAACGCGAAGCCCTGATCAGAGAGCCGGACAGTAATGATCGCCGCGAGCCCGACGCCCAGTGGTATGCCGATCGCCGCGCCGATCAACGCCGTGATCACGCTTTCATGGCGGATCATTCTCCGTGCCTGGCGTCGCGTCATTCCGACGGCGCGCAACATGCCCAACTCACGCGTGCGCTCGAAGACACTCAGGATCAGCGTGTTCACCATGCCGAACAGGCTGACGATCACCGACAGAGCGAGCAGCACGAACAGAAGGTTCAGGAACTGGCTCACGTTTTGCTCGAAGCGATCCTTGAAGTCGCTCTGCGTATCGATCTCGATACCCGGGAAATCGACGGCAAGCAGCTGCGCCAGCTCCATCGTGGTCGCCTCGGAAGCTCCACCTTCTGCAAGCAGCAACGTGTAGAGGTTCCGTGGGCCATCGATCAGACCGTCGAACGTGTCAATCGGCACGCTCACCTCGCCCAGCATGCCCCAGAACTCGGGCGCGTCGTAAATGCCCGCGACGGTGAGCTCGACCTGATCTCCCGACGGGCCCTGAATCTGGAACGTGCCACCGACGCGAAGCCCGTTGTCCTCCGCGAAGTTGCGCTCCACCACAGCGTCCGTCTCGCCCAAGCTCGCGGCCGTCGCGTCGGAGCCTTCATCCCAGGCGAATGCGTAGGCCGACGTGATCGTTGCCGGATCGATGCCGGTGAGCTGAGCGTCAACCGCGCCTTGACCCGTGCTCGAGTCGATCAACGCACGCGCGTTCTCGCCGCGAACCGGCGAGACCGTCAGCGTTTCTTCACTGGCGAGCGTCGAGTCGACGCCCGGCTCGAAGGGCGTGAAGCCATCCTCCGAGACGATCGCGTAATCGGCCGAGAGCTGTTCGTCGATCGCGTCCCGCACAGACGACGTAAGCCCCTCGGCGATCACGGCAACGAACGTGACTAGCGTCAGCCCGATCATGAGAGCGGCCGCGGTGGAGGCCGTTCGGCCAGGGTTGCGGGTCGCGTTGTCGCGCGCAAGGCGTCCCGGTGTACCGCCGATCCGGACAGAGACGGTGCCGACGACCGCCGCGATCGGCCCGACCAGGCGGGCGGACACGAGCGCGACTCCGACGAACAGGAGCACGACTCCCAGCCCGATCAGGCCCAGAGCCAAGCCGGTCCCGAGCGCGTTCGAGAACATGCCGACGAGAACGAGGGCGAGTGCGGCCGCGACCATCAGCACCGTGAACAAGGGAGCGAACTTGGCAAAACGCCCTGCCGGCGGCGTCGCTCCCTCGCGGACCGCCGCGATCGGCGCCACCCGCGTAGCACGCAAGGCCGGCACGATCCCTGCGAGCACCGTGACAAGCGTGCCAACGATCAAGCTAACGACGATGGTCCGTGTCGCAAACACCGTGCCGCTGGTCGGCAGGTCGATGCCGAACTCGACGAACACGGCGTTAAGTCCCAGCGCAAGCAGAAGCCCGAGAAACAGACCCACGACCGAGGCCAGGAAGCCGATGACGAAAGCCTCGACAATGACTGACCCCAGAACCTGTTGGCGAGAACCACCGAGCGTGCGCAGCGTCGCGAATTCGCGCGTTCGCTGCGCAACCGTGATCGAAAGTGTGTTGAAGATCACGAACGCTCCCACGAACAGGGCTATGCCGCCGAACGCGAGCAAGAAGTACTGGATGAAGCTCGTGAACTCCTCGACATCGCTCGAGTCCTCCTGCGCCTGCTCCTCACCGGTCACCGCCTCCGTCTGTTCCGGGAGGATCGGCTCGATACGGCTGATCAGCTCGCTCGCCGAGGTGCCAGCCTCGGCTGCAATCTGGATCCCGTCGAGCCTGCCGTCTTTTTCGAAGAGCACTTGCGCCTCTTCGATCGAGAAGTACGCAACGGTTGCGCCACCGATCGAGTCCACGCTGCCGAACTTCGCAATACCAACGATCTCGAAATCCTCGACGGGCCCTCGGGCGCGAACGCCAATCGTGTCGCCGACCACGTAGCCCTCGTCGTTGGCGGTGCCGGGATCGATTGCCACCTCGCTGGCTCCGACCGGCCATTCGCCATCGACGAGAACAAGGGGGTTGAACCGCTCGAACGCGGGGTTCTCGGCGTCCAGTCCGAAACCCAGCGTCGGAGCGCCGCCGGTCGTGATCGGACCGCCATCCTTGTCGGTCAGCTGCGCGAAGTCTGTGATTCCGCGCACGGCCGCGTCTACACCGTCCACCTCCTGAACCTCCTCGAACAACGACTCCTCGAACGGCGGCGGCTGGCCGAAGTCGGTCTCAAAGGCCTGCGCGCCCGTGATCACGACATCAGTACCTGCGTAGGAATCGGTGAATAGCGAGTCGAACGCCTTGTTGATGGTGTCCGTCAGCACGAACGTCCCGCTGATCATGGCGACACCTAGGATCACCGCGAGCGCGGTCAGAACCGCACGGAGCTTGCGGCCGAGCAGGCCTCGAAGAGCAACGCGCAGCATCAGGTCCGGGCGAGCTCTTCCATTACCGCGAGCACGTCGGTGGCCGACGAGCGCCCGACGTCGCGGACGATGCGCCCGTCTGCGAGGAAGAGGATCCGGTCAGCCATCGCAGCCGCGCGCGGTTCATGCGTGACCATCAACGTCGTCTGCTTGTAGGTGTCAACCGAGTCTCGCAGCAGCCGCAGGATGTCTTCGCCCGTCCGCGAGTCGAGGTTGCCGGTCGGCTCGTCGGCGAAGAGAATCGTCGGTCGATTCACGAGCGCTCGAGCGATAGCGACCCGTTGCTGCTGCCCGCCAGAGAGCTCCGACGGTCGATGCTTCCTTCGGTCGGTGAGCCCGACCTTTTCCAACAGCTCTTGCGTCCAGTCGTCATCTACCTTGTCGCCGGCGAGCCTGAGCGGAAGCGTGAGATTCTCCTCGGCGGTCAGCATCGGTAGCAGGTTGAAGAACTGGAAGATGAACCCAACGTGCTCTCGCCGGAGCAGGGTGAGCTGCCGATCGCCGAGCGCTGTGACCTCGTGCCCGGCGATCGTGACCGTGCCGGTCGTCGGGCGATCAAGCCCGGCGAGAATGTGCATGAGCGTTGACTTGCCTGAGCCGGAAGGGCCCATGACGGCGGTAAACTGGCCGATCGGAACGGAGAGCTCCACACCCTGCAACGCGTCAACCGCGGTGTCGCCTTCGCCGAACCTGCGGGCCACCTCGTGGGCCGCGACGGCGGTGGTGTCTGCGTCGAATGAGGGTCGATCGGCCAGTGTCTGCGTCATGTTGTCTCTTCACCTTTCAACAAACGTCCACGCTGGACGACGACAGCTTGCCCAACGTTTCCGCCCGCCGCTACAGTGGTAGCCTGTCGGACGCTGGTGCGGATAACCTTACCGTCGTCCTGCGTGAGGACGCCCACACCTTCGACGAGTACACCGGTCGTAGACGATGAGCGACGACTACACGATCGATCCAGAGGCTCAGGTCGGCCACGTCCACCTGAAAGTGTCTGACCTAGACCGATCACTCGCTTTCTGGCGCGACGTGCTGGGCTTCGAGGTTCAGGAGCGGATCGACGACGAAGCCGCGTTCCTGAGTGCGGGCGGCTACCACCACCACATCGGGCTGAACACCTGGCTGAGCCACGGCGCTGGGCCGCCAGCCCGCTCCACAACGGGGCTCTTTCACGTCGCTATCCGGTACCCGACGCGCTCTACGCTCGCGGTAGCGCTTCGTCGAGTCATCGCGGCGGGTATCCCCCTCGACGGAGCGGCGGACCACGGCGCGAGCGAAGCCGTCTACCTCAGGGATCCAGACGAGAACGGCGTCGAGCTCTATTGCGACCGGCCACGTCAGCAGTGGCCGCGGCGCGACGACGGCTCGCTCGCCCTCAGAACGGAGCCGCTTGATCTGAATCGCCTTCTCGGCGAGGATTCGTAGAAGCGACAGCGCCGGCGAGAGACCGAGAGAGCGAGTACTACGCGGTCACGAGCCGGCGTCTGGCGGCGTCGAGCAGCTCGTCCGAGTAGCGGGTGAGCAGCGGGCCCACAATTGCGAGGATCAACACGTACGCGGCCGACAGCGGCCCGAGCTCGCCCTCGAGGCCGGCGGCGACGCCAAGACCGGCAATGACGATCGAGAACTCGCCGCGCGCAACCAACGCCGTGCCTGCTCGAAAGCGACCCTTGGTACCAACGCCCCTGCGGCGCGCCGCCCACCAACCCGTGTACACCTTGGTTACGGCTGTCACCACTGCGAGGGCTGCGGCGACGGGCAATGCCTCGGGTAGCGCGCCGACGTCGATCTGCAGGCCGAAGAAGACGAAGAACGTCGCGGCGACGAAGTCGCGCAACGGCGTCACGAGGGTCTCGGCGCGTCGGGCAACATGACCCGAGAGAGCGATCCCGACCAGAAAG
>JAUVPB010000343.1 GCA_030598925.1 Actinomycetes bacterium | reverse complement strand
CTCAACATGCCCCTCGTAGCCCACTCGCCGCTCCCGACGTTCGCTCGTCTCCGCGAGGAGGGAAGCGAGGTGCTCGAGCTCGACCGGGCGCTCAAACAGGGCATCCGAGAGCTCCACATCGGACTGCTCAACATGATGCCTGATGCGGCCCTCCAGGCCACCGAGCGGCAGTTCATCCGTCTCGTCGGCTCGTGCAACCGGATCGCCCAGTTGTTCGTGCACCCGTTCGCCGTCGACTCGAATGCGCGGGGTGCGGAGGCGAAGTCGTACATCGAGAGCTACTACGAGGACTTCGACGCGCTTGCCGCGGCCGGGCTCGACGCCCTGATCATCACCGGGGCGAATCCCGTGCAGGAGGACCTCACGACGGAGGTCTTCTGGGAGCCTCTACTCGAGGTGCTCGACTGGGCCCGAGAGAGCGTCTGCTCGGTCGTCTGTTCGTGTCTCGCCACGCACGCCGACCTGAAGGTCACGTACGGGGTCGAGCGCACGCGGCTGCCCGAGAAGCGGTGGGGTGTGTACTCACACCGGGTGCTCGACCGGACGCACCCGCTCGTGAGCGAGATCAACACGCGGTTCGACGCGCCGCACTCGCACGTGTACGACCTGAGTCCGGAGCAGTTCCGCGAGGCCGGCGTCGTCGTGCTGGCCGAGAGCGACGAGGCGGGTGTCCACCTCGCGACCAGCTCGGACGGGCTCCGCTTCGTCTACTTCCAGGGACACCCCGAGTACGACGCCAACAGCCTGCTGAAGGAGTACAAGCGCGAGGTCGGCCGCGCTGCCGCCGGCACGCGCGATCATCCCGTGTTTCCCGCGCACTACTTCGACGAACCGACGCGGGCGCTCCTCGACGGCCACCGCGCCGAGATCATGGCGGCGGTCAACGCAGGTACAGCAGTGCCGGAGTTTCCGGAGGCCGAGCTCGAGCTGTACGTCGACAACACCTGGGCCGACACTGGCAAGGCGATGTTCAACAACTGGCTCGGGCTGATCTACCAGCTGACGCATGCTGATCGAGCGAAGCTGTTCATGAGCGGCGTCGATCCAGATGACCCGCTGGGTCTGCGGGCCAGCGCCGATAGGGTGCGCGCATGAGCGAGCGAGCAAGCGCTACCCCGACCGTGTTCATCGACAACGAGCGGGTTCGCGTCACCGAATGGCGCTTTGCACCCGAGCAGGCCACCGGCTGGCACCGGCACGAGTACGACTACGTGATCGTGCCGCTCACGAGCGGCACACTGCAACTCGAGACTCCGGACGGGTCGGTGGAGGCCGAGCTCGCGGTCGGCGTCCCCTACTTCCGTGAGGCGGGCGTCGAGCACGACGTGATCAACGCAAGCGGCGGCGAGCTCGCGTTCGTCGAGACCGAGATCAAGAGCTGATGCCGAGCCCGGTTGAGCTGACTAGGCGGCTTCGTCGGCCGTCGTCGGATCGATGCGCCTGCGCATCTGCGTGACGACGGTCGCCGGGAAGCCGCTTCGATCCGCGTGCTCGCGGATCAGGGCCTCGTCGTCTGCGATGTAGACGCAGAAGAGCTTGTCGTCTGCGACGTACGACTGCTCCCAGAGAATGTTCTTGCGCTCGGCTCGCATCTCGGCGAGCACATCGTTCGACTTGGCGCTCGCGCCGCGTAGCTCCTCGCGCTCCATCGAACCCGCGTCAGGAATGTCCCGCTCGATCACGAAACGTGGCATAGCGAGCG
>JAUVPB010000088.1 GCA_030598925.1 Actinomycetes bacterium | reverse complement strand
GTCTCGGTCATCCGCTCGCGATCGGCGGGCGGCTGCCGAGGTACCCGACTCGCTCCTCGATCGCCTTCCCCGCGCGCAGGAGTGTCGCTTCGGCACAGGGCCGGCCGATCAGCTGGATCCCGGCCGGCATCCCGTTCGCCAGCCCGGTCGGAACGATCAGCCCGGGCAATCCGGTGAGGTTGACGATCGCGAGGTTGCGAATGCCGGCGGGGTCCCTGTGCGCGGGCTCGCCCCTGTCGTACACGATCGTCTCCTCGTCGACACGCGGCGCGACGTGGCCCTGGCCGGGCGTTACGACGACGTCGACTTCGCGCAATGCGCTGTTGAAGGCTTCGACGCTCAGCTGGCGGGCCCGCTGCGCGTCGACGTACGTCGACGCAGCGAGCTCTCGTCCCATGTCGAGGTACCGCAGCACGTCCGCGCCGTAGTCGTCGCGCCGTGACACGAGCCACTCGCCGTGCCAGGCAGCGGATTCGGCCGCGATGATCACGAATGCCGCCGTCAGCGCCGTATCGGTCGCTTCTTCGGGCGTCAGGGTGATCGACACGATCTCGGCTCCTGCGGCCTCGAGTGCGTCGACGCCATGCTGGACCTGGTGGGCGACTGGTGCCTGGATCGTTTCGAAGAAGTACGCGTCCGGCACGCCGACGCGCAGGCCCGCGATGCTCGCTTCGAGGGCGGACGCAGTGGGTTCGTGCGGCGTCTGAATGCTCGTGTGATCGAGCGGGTCCGGGCCGGCGATGGTGTCGTAGACGAGCGCCGTGTCGGCGACCGATCGAGCGAGCACGCCGACGGTATCGAGCGTCCACGCAAGCGGCACGACGCCGCTGCGGCCGACCTTCCCGTACGTTGGTTTCAGCCCGACCACGCCGTTAAAGGTCGCCGGACTACGCACCGAGCCGGCCGAGTCCGTGCCGAGCGAAAACGCGCCAACGCCCGCGGCGACGCTGGAGCCGGAGCCGCCGCTTGAGCCGCCGGGAATGCGATCTGGATCCCAGGCGTTTCGAGCTGGCAGCGTCGTTCCTCCGAACGCGAACTCGTGCGTGCGGGCCTTGGCAAGCAGCACCGCGCCAGCGCTCTCGAGTCGTGCGGCGGACGTTGCGCTTCGGGCCGCGACGTTGCCTGTGAGCACGCGTGATCCAGCCTCCGTGGGGACGCCTTCGACGTCGATGAGATCCTTGAGCGTGAACGGGATTCCGTCGAGCGCGCCGAGCGTCGCTTCCTGCTGCCGGCGGGCATCGGCTGCCTCCGCCTGCTTCAGGGCCCGCTCGTCGAGGCGGTGCGCGAAGAACGAGAGGTCGCCCTCGACGCGATCCGCCTGTTCGAGCGCGGCCCGCATCAACTCGACCGAGGAGAGCTCGCGCTGTGCGAGGAGCGCGCTCGCCTCGGCAAGCCCGGTGAACGCGAGGTCGACGCTCAGGCCCGCGTCTCGCTCTCGGCCTGCAGCCAGGCTGCGCCTACGGAGAAGATCGCTCCCGGCTCGAGTCGGCGGAGCGTCGGATCCGGAAGGGCCGCCTCGAGGTCCCCGGTCAGGAGGCGGGCGAGCTCCTGGGCGTCCGGAGCGGCGGGCGGTTCGGGACGGTCGGTCACGGTAGTTCCAATCGCAGGGTTCGTCAGGATAGACGGCGTTCAGCCGGCACGCGGCCCGCGTTCGCGGAGTCCGCGGTTCGCCGAAAAAGGCGGTCGCGGCTGTCAGCGCACAGTTCGCCGGTTGAACGGCTTGAATTGCATACAATGTCGCGTCCCGCGGAAGACGGAGGTTCATGGGGAGGCTGCTGATCGAGCGACGGAAGCCAGCTGCGAACAACGCGAGCACAGCCGCGATCGAGACGATCCGCGAGGGCATCCTCGACGGGCGCATCGCGCCCGGGGCCCGTCTGAAGGAGGAGGAGCTCGCACGCGAGCTCCGCATTAGCAGGACGCCGATCCGCGAAGCGCTGCTCGTGTTGCAGACCGAGGGCCTCATCGAGGCGACGCCAAATCGCGGCGCCACGGTTCGCCGCTACGCGGCGGCCGACCTCGATGAGATGTACCAGCTGCGGGCCGTGCTCGAGGGGCACGCCGCGCGTGTATCAGCGGACCGGATCAGCCCGGAGGCGCTCGCCGTGCTGCACGAAAGCTGCGGCCGCTTCGAGGCGTTGCGAAGTGCGGGCGACGTCCACGCGCTCGCCGCCGAGAACCAGCTCTTCCATGACACGATTCTCGACGCCACCGGCTCGGATCGACTCATCTCGATGGTGCGAAAAGTCGTCGAGCTGCCACTCGTGTACCGGGCGTTCCTGTGGTACTCGGACGAGCAGCGGCTGATCTCGGGTCATTACCATCGGCAGATCGTGACGGCGCTCCGAGCACGTGACGCCGAGCGGGCCGAGACCATCATGAAAACCCACGTGCACGAAGCGCGAGACTTTCTGGTGGCCGAGGTCGCCGCGAACTCGAACGCGACATCACAGGAGGAACAATGACCGAGTCGGCTTCCGAAACTTCTGCGACGACGGAGACGGCAGGCCCGCTCGACGGGTTGCGCATCATCGAGCTCGGCACGCTGCTCGCCGGCCCTTTCAGCGGTCGCCTGCTCGGAGACATGGGGGCCGAGATCATCAAGGTCGAGGCTCCCGGCAAGCCCGATCCGCTCAGGGACTGGGGCCACGCTCGGTACAAAGGCAAGTCGCTGTGGTGGCCGATCCAGTCCCGCAACAAGAAATGCGTGACCCTGAACCTCCGTGTCGAGGAGGGACAGCAGATGCTGCGGGAACTCCTCGAGCATGCCGACGTCGTGACCGAGAACTTCCGGCCGGGAACGCTCGAGAAGTGGAACCTCGGCTACGAGCAGCTGGCCGAGGTGAATCCGCGGGTGATTCTCGCGCGCATCTCGGGCTACGGACAAACGGGTCCGTATGGAAAACGCGCCGGCTTCGCGTCGGTCGCCGAGGCGATGGGCGGTATCCGCTACATCAACGGCTTCCCTGACGAGCCACCGCCCCGCATGCACATCTCGCTCGGAGACTCGCTCGCCGCCATGTTCGCCGTGCAGGGCATTCTCGCTGCCATCTACGAGCGCGATGTCGCTGGTAGCGGCAAGGGTCAGGTCGTCGACGTCTCGCTCATGGAGTCGAGCTTCGCTCTCCTGGAGAGCACTGTCCCGGAATACGATCGCCTCGGCATCGTCCGCGAACCCTCGGGCACGTTCCTCAAAGGCGTGGCGCCGTCGAACATCTTCAAGTCGAAGGACGACAAGTGGATCGTGATCGCCGCCAACCAAGACAACGTCTTTCGGCGGCTCTCCGACGCGATCGGCAGGCCCGACATGAAGGAAGACGCGAAGTTCTCTACGCACCTCGCGCGCGGCGACAACCAGGAGGAGCTCGACGGGATTGTCGCCGCGTGGGCGAAGGAGCGCACGGGCGCCGAGATCGATCAGGTTCTCAACGAAGCAGGCGTGATCTGCGGCCCCATCTACACCGTTGCCGACATCTTCGAGGATCCACAGTTCCAGGCACGCGACATGCTGCTCGAGCACCATGACCCGGTAATCGGCGACTTCATCGGCCCTGGCATCGTGCCGCACTTCACACGCACTCCCGGCCATGTCCAGTGGACTGGCCCATGGGACGAGGGAAGCCATAACGAGGAGATCTGGGGTGGAATGCTGGGTCGCTCTGCCAGCGATCTTTCAGAACTCAAGGACGGAGGCGTGATCTAGATGAAGGCCGTTCGGTTTCACGAACACGGCGGGCGTGATGTCCTCAAGTACGAGGATGTGCCCGATCCGTCACCGGGAGAGGGAGAGGTCCTACTGCGCGTGCGCGCGTGCGGGCTCAACCATTTCGACGTCGATCTTCGCGAGAACGTGTCGCGCTGGCCCATTCCGCTCCCCTGGACATTAGGCGTCGAGTTTGCGGGCGAGATCGCTGGTGTGGGCGCCGGCGTCACCGGACTCGCCGAGGGAGACCGCGTTTGGGCACTCCACGAGCTTCCGTGCATGGCGTGCCGCTATTGCCTCGAGGGGATGGACAATCTGTGCGAGAACGCTCGGATGTACTCGGTCCAGATGCCGGGCGGGTACGCCGAATACGTAACCGCTCCGGCCGACACGGTGTTTCCTCTCACCGACGCGATGTCGTTCGACGCAGCGGCAGCTGGTCAGATCGTGTTCACGACGGCGTGGCACATGCTCGTGACCCGCGGCAAGGTGCGGCCCGGCGAGACCGTTCTCGTGAGTGCGGCAGGCAGTGGTGTCGGCCACGCAGCGATCCAGATCGCGAAGTTCGCGGGCGCGAAGGTGATTACGACCGCGGGCAGCCAGCACAAGCTCGACGCGGCGCTTGCCGAAGGAGCCGACGCCGTCATCAACTACCGCGACGAGAACGTGACCGAGCGCGCTCTCGCGCTCAACGACGGTGAGCCTGTCGATCTCGTGATCGAGCACATCGGCGGGGATCAGTTCGGGCAGTGCGTGAGCGCGCTGCGAAAGAACGGACGCCTGGTCACCTGCGGCGCACATGCGGGCGAGGTGATCGAATTCGACATCATCCCGCTCTTCCGGAACGAGTGGCAGGTGATCGGGTCGCGAACGGGCACCACGACCGAGACGAAGCGCGTGATGGAGCTGATCGGCGAGGGGACCTTCGAGCCGCGAGTCCACGCTGCGCTACCGCTGGCGGAAGCTGCCGAGGCGATGCGCATCATCGAAGACCGTGAGCAGTTCGGCAAGGTGATCGTCAATCCATGATCTCGGCGTCAGATCCCACAGCCGCTATCGTCACGCCACATCGCCGAAACGCACGGCTGCGAAGGAGCGCATATGAGTGAGTACGGAACCGACGGAGCCCGCGACTACGTCGCGATCTACACACCAAAGACGGAGATCGTGCCGGAGAAAACGTGCCTCGTGGTCGTCGATGTCCAGTACGCGACGGGTAACCCGGAAACGGGACTGGGTGCGCTGCTAAACCAGCAAGGAAAGCTGCATGAGGCCGACTACCGGTACGCCCGCATTGCCGAGAAGGTCGTGCCCAATACGCAGCGGCTACTCGAGTTCTTTCGTGCCAACGACCTGCGTCGCGTCTTCCTCACGTATGGCTCGGAGGTCGAGGACTACTCGGATCTCACCGGACAACTGAAGGCGCTCTGCGAAGCGACCAAGAATCGCGAGGGTGAGCGGGAGCACGAGATCATCGACGAGCTGAAGCCGTGGCCGACCGAGCGCGTGTTCAACAAGATCACGCCGAGCCCGTTCACGTCGACGCCGATCGACCTCGTTCTGTCGAAGGCGTACGGGGTCGACACGCTCCTCTTCGTCGGTGTCTCGACGAACATGTGCGTCGAGCACACGCAGCGCGACGCGGCCAGCTATGGGTACCACTGCTTCCTGGTGGATGACGCCTGCGGTGCTGACAGTCCAGAGATGCACGACGCCGCCGTCACCGTGCTCCAGCGTCTCTACGGCACCGTGGTGTCCACCGACGCGGCGATCGAGCAACTGAGTGCTGCCCTGGGCGTTGCGAGCGACGGCTCGCTCGTCGAAGCCTAGGAGCAGAATCGAAACACGACGAGCGGCCACGCATGCTCGACGAGAGGAGAACAACCCGAATGAATCTGCCCGAAAGCGTCGAGATCGTCGAGGTCGCTCCACGCGACGGCCTGCAGAGCCAGGAGCGTCACTATTCCGTCGAGGCCAAGCTGAAGATGCTCGACGTCCTCGCTGACGCTGGCTTCAAGCGCATCGAGGTCACGGGCATGGTGCGGCCCGACGTGATCCCGCAGCTCGCCGACGGCGCGGAGGTCTTCGAGCGGCTCGAGCGCCGGCCCGGGGTCACGTATCGAGCGCTCGTCCCTAACGTGAAGGGAGCTCAGCGAGCGATCGACGTCAGGGCCGACGAGATGCTCGGCCTCGTCGTCGCCAGCGACACCTACAACCTCAAGAACTCCAAGATGACGGTCGACGAGAACGTCGAGCAACTCGTCAAGATGGCAGAGCTCTCACGCGACTCGGGCGTGCCGATGCTCGTCGCGATCGGTGCCGCCATGTTCTGCCCGTACGAGGGTGACACTCCACCCGAGCGTGTTCTTGGAATCATCGAGCAGCTCGTGCCCGAGGGCATCAACTCCTTCTACCTCGCGGTTTCGGTCGGCCTCGATAATCCGAAGACGGCATATGACATGAGCGCCCGAATCAAGGATCGGTGGCCCGACCTCGCTCTTGGCCTGCACTTGCACAACACGAATGGGATGGCTCTCGCGACGGCGCTCGCGGCTGCGCAGGCCGGAACCGAGTTCTTCGAGGGCTCGATCTGTGGCATCGGGGGCGGTATTCGGATGCCGTACGGAATGGCCCCGTACGGGAACGTGGCAACGGAGGATCTCGTCCACATGTTCAACGAGTGCGACGTGGATACCGGCCTCGACACCACGCGCGTGGTCGAAGCGGCGCGGGAGATCCAGGAGCTGCTCGAGCTCGAGACGACCCACTCGTACGCGCTCCAGGGCGCCATCAAGCAGGTCGTGCTAGATCAGGGCAAGACAGCTCCGCGCGAGGGCTGAGCACCACACCTTCCCCCTCGAGACGACGCGGGCGCGCGGGTCGACGACCCGGCGCCCTCGCAGTCGTGGGGCTCTCACTCGGGGCGCTGACGACTGCGACGTTCGCGATCGTCGCCTTCGGCGTACTTGCGCCAGAGCTTCAGGTCGAGTTCGACTTCTCGAAAGCCGAGGTCGGCTTCCTTGTCTCGCTCGTCTTCATCGGCGGCGCCGTCACGTCGAACCCCGCCGGCAAACTGACCGATCGCATCGGCCCGGCGACCGTACTCGGCTGGTCACTCGGGCTCTTCGGAATCGCGATGCTCGCGGCTGCCGTCGCCCCCACGGCGCTGACGTTCCTGGCGGCGATCGCCATCGGCGGCTTCATGTACGGAGGTGTCAATCCGCCGACCAACGTCGCCGTCGCCGGGCGGATGGGGAGCCGGCTCGGGTTCTTCCTCAGCGTCAAGCAGTCGGGCGTACCGCTCGGCGGCTTGCTTGCCGGGGTCGTCTTGCCGCCGATCGCTGTGTTCGCCGGTTGGCGGTGGGCTCTCGCTGCCGCGGCCGGCTCGTGCCTCGTCGTCGCGCTCGCCACGCCGCTGATGCGTGGCGCCGCGGTGGCAGGGCGAGGCATCCGGCGCCCCGAGGAGCGGCCCCCGTTGACACGGCGGGAGCTGGCAGCGCTCGGCACGTTCGGCTTCATCATGTCGGGCACGCAGTGGAGCATGTTCGCGCACCTATCGCTGTTCCTCACAGAGGAGCGAACGTTTGGTCTCGCGGCCGCGGGGCTTGGCCTCGCGCTCATGCAAGGACTGGGCGCCGCCGCGCGCTTGCTGTGGGGGTGGCTGAGTGACCGTCCTGGCCGCCGCCTGGCGATCCTCACCGTGCTGAGCGCGACGTCGGTCGCGTGCCTCGCCGCACTCGGCAGCGGTGTGCACGGCCCAACCCTGTGGCTCGTGCTCGCGCTCGCCGGAATCGCGATCGTGGGCTGGAACGGCGCGTACTACGCGCTGATCGCCGACCGTGCCGGCGCGGCCGGGCTCGGAAGGGCCTCCGCGAATGCGCTGGTGTTCATCTTCGCGGGCTCGGTCGTGATGCCGCCGCTGCTCGGACTCATCGTCGATCTGAGCGGTTCCTGGGTCCCCTTCTGGGCCGTGACGGCGGCGTTGGTCGCGTGCGCGGGCATCGTGCTGCGCGTTGGGCTCAGGGGTGGTCGCTACCTGATGCCTCGAGCGATCGCGCAATGATCGCTCGCTGGACCTCGGCTGTGCCAGCCGGAATCTTCAGGTTGCGCGCTACGCGGAAGATCTTCTCGAGTCCGGTCGTGGTCAGCAGACCGCGGCCGCCCTGGACCTGAATCGCGCTGTCCGCGATCCGGTACAAGGTGTCGTCGCAGTAGCTCTTGAGGATCGAGACGTCGCGTCGATCAGCTGCCGACACGGCGTCGCCGAGAACGGTGCCGCGGGCGTCGAGGCGCCCGAGCAGCTCGAGCGCGAGCGCTCGAAGTGTCTCGAGGTCGATCACCATGTCCGCCAGCAGAGCGCCTACCGAGCCGAGCTCGACGATCGGACGGCCGTACGCCTTGCGCTCGTGCGCGTAGTCGACCGCTGCATTGACGCAGTGGCGGCCGAGCCCGGCCGCCATACCGCCGCGTCTCGTTCGTGCCCAGTTGATCCACTCGAACGCCAGCGCCTGGCCTCCGCCGATCTCGCCGACGAGCGCCGTCTCGTCGACCCACACGTCGCGAAGCGAGAAGCTACCGGTCTGGCCGTCCGCCATGATCGTTTGCTGCACGGGGCCGCGCCTCACTCCAGCAGAGTCGAGCGAGATGAGGAAACACGTCAGCTCGCCGCGAGGCGCGTCGTCGACCCGGGCGAAAACCTGAGCGAATTCGGCTTGCGGCGCGCCGGTGATCAGGTGCTTCTCGCCGGTGAGCCGCCAGCCGGCGCCGTCTGCTGTGGCTGTCGTTCCGAGCGCTGGAAAGTCGGAGCCCACCTCTGGCTCCGTCAGCGCGAGGCAGACGGCGGTGCGGCCGGCGAGGAAGTCCGGCAGGATCTGGTCGCGTGCCGCGGCGTTCCAGTGGCGAACGATGGGGCTCGGCCCCTCCGTCCAGGCGAGCGCCCACTGCTGGCCACGAATGCCGTGTCTGAACACCTCCTCCTGCACGTGCATGCAGTCGACGAGGCCGAGGCCAAGACCGTCCGGCGGCGCGAGGTGGGGACAGTAGAGTCCAGCCGCCGCCGACAGCTGCTGCATCTCGAGTTTCAGCGCGTAGACCGACTCGTCGAGACGTCCGTCTGACTCGAGCGCGAAGGCGATGTCGGGACGCTCTCGCTCGAACGCTTCGACACGCGGTAGCGCGACGTCCGAGATGAACGACCGCATACGCACGAGCGCGTCGGCTCCCACGGCTGATAGGCGATCGAGGCTGTCCGCCGGCGGATCGGGCGTTCGTTCCTCGCTCATGGCTCAGATCCTACGGTCAGCTACGAGAGGAGGTAGGCGCGATTCAGCGGCAGCTTGTCAACGGGATCGAGCTGCACCCGCACGCCGTCGACGCGCACAGATTCCGCTTCGGCGTCGACTTCGACCTCTGGCGTCGCCCCGTTGCGTGCCAGACGCTCCTTGCTGAGGGCGCGACATCCGCGAACCGGTTCAACGGGGCCAGGCCAGCTGCGCGAGACCGCTGCCTCGCCGGCGCCGCTCGTAAACACGGACGCGAGCTGTGCTGGCGCGGAGCCATGAGCACCCCAGAAGCCGCCGTGCACGACAGGCTCGCCGATTCGCGTCGAGGCGCTGCCCGAGCCACGAGGGCCCCACACCGCGAAGCCGGACTTCAGCACGAGTTGCGGCTTCACGCCGAAGAAGGCGGGACGCCACAGGACGATGTCGGCGAGCTTGCCCGGCTCGATGCTCCCGACGTGGTGGCCGATTCCATGCGTAATGGCGGGGTTGATCGTGAGCTTCGCGAGGTAGCGCAGGATGCGGTCGTTGTCGTGGCTCCCATCCGCATCAGCTGGATCGGTGCCGCTCCGCTTCATCACGTGGGCGAGTTGCCAGGTCCGACGCGTGGTCTCGCCGATCCGGCCCATGCCCATCGAATCCGAGCTCGTCATGCTGATAGCGCCGAGGTCGTGGAGCACGCTCTCGGCCGCCATCGTCCACGGTCGGATTCGCTCGGCGGCCGCCCGACGGTCGTTTTCGAACGCTGGGTGCAGGCGATGAACCGTCTCGATCATCACCTGATGCTCGGGCACGGCTCCGACGCCAAACGGAATCGTCGGATTGGTCGAGGACGGAAGAACGTTGCTGTGCCCCACCGCCTCCAGCAGGTTCACCGGTCCGCCGCCGCAGCCCTCGACGTGGAAGAAATGCACCGTGCGGCCGTCGATCGCAGCGAGCGCCTCCTCGAGCGTTGACGTCTCGCCGATGCCGTCGAGATGTACGGCCAGTTGAACATCGCCCTCCTCGCACGCGCGGAGGGCCGCGTCGATGACCTCGGGCTGTGCTCCGACGTCTTCGTGGACCTTGAAGCCGCCGGCGCCCCAGGCGAGCGCGGCGCGAAGCTGATCGACCTCCGTGGTGCTAGCGCGGGCCAG
>JAUVPB010000089.1 GCA_030598925.1 Actinomycetes bacterium | reverse complement strand
GCCGCCGACAGCAACGCGAGTTCCTCCTCGACGAGACGCAACTCGCGCCCGAGCTCGACAGCGAGCCTGCAGACGCGGCGTGAGTGCCGGGCCGTGTAGCCGTCTCGGGCATCAACCTCTCGCGCGATCCGCTCGAGCTCGCCGGCCCGTGCTTCGTGCATCGGGGCTTCCAATAGACGTGCAGCGTTGGGCGATGCCATGGCTCAACTCGTTCGGCACCGGGCGCTGAAGCCCTCTTCTGGCTCGTTCCGGCTCGTGCGCACCCGAATCCGCGTCGGAACGACCGAGGAGCCAACGTAGACTCGGCCGATGGCGTCTGGCGGCTTTGGCTCGGAGGCCCGGCTGACAATCGGCCGTGGCGCAGCGCACATCGTCGCGCGCGTCGCACGCTGGTCCGGGCGCGGCGGAGGGACGACACTGCCCGGCCGAGCTTTGCTCGCCATCGCTCCCGACGCGATCGCAAGTCTGGGACGCCGACTGCCTGAGCGCTCGATTCTCATCAGCGCGACGAACGGGAAGACGACGACGACAGCGATGGCCGCAACCATCCTCGGGGGCCGCTACCGGTTGGCGTACAACAGCGCGGGAGCCAATCTCGCTTCGGGCGTTGCGTCGGCACTCGTCTCGGCCTCGAAGGCCGAGCTCGGCCTGCTGGAGGTCGATGAGGCGGCGCTTCCGGGGCTGGGCGACTCGTTGTCGCCACGCTCCGTCGTCCTCGGCAACCTGTTTCGCGATCAGCTCGACCGCTACGGCGAGCTCGAGACGATCGCTACGAGCTGGCGCGCCGGAATCGCCCGGCTACCGGACGATTGCGTCGTCATTGCGAATGCCGACGACGCACGCGTCGTCGACGTCGTCGGCGACCGAGCAGGAACGCTCACCTTCGGCATCGACGATCCCTCGGTCGGAAATGACGACCCCGGCCATGCGTCCGACGCACGTACCTGCTTCGTCTGTGGTCAACCGCTTGTCTACGAGACGGCTTACGTCGGACATCTCGGTGACTGGCACTGCTCTCGGTGCGACAGCCGGAGGCCTGCGCTACAGATCGCGGCTCGCTCTATCCGTACCCGCGGCCTCGAGGGCGTCGACTTCGAGCTCGCGACACCCGCGGGAACGGTTGAGGTTGCACTCGAGATTCCGGGCCTCTACAACGTCTACAACGCGCTCGCGGCCGCGTCGCTCGCCCACGTGATCGGGATCGAGCCCCAGGTGATCGCAGAGGGGTTGACGCGGTTCCGGCCGGCATTCGGTCGAGTCGAGCGGATCACCATTGGCGAGCGACGCGTGTTGCTCCTGCTTGCGAAGAACCCGGCAGGCGCGAACGAGATTGTGCGCACCGTCTCCGATAACGGAAGCCTCCCGGTCATCGTGATCGCCCTCAACGACGACATCGCCGACGGACGAGACGTGTCCTGGATCTGGGACGTCGACTTCGAACGCTTGATGCCGCACGCCGAGCGTGTTATCGCAAGCGGCTCCCGCGCCGAGGAGCTCGCCCTCCGCTTCAAGTACGGAGGCTACGACCCGGACAGGCTCGAAGTCGCTCGCGACCTCGCCACGGCCCTCGATCGGGGGTTGCAGCTGACCCCGTCGGGAGCCGAGATGACGGTCATCCCCACATACACTGCGATGCTCGCCCTGCAGCGGATCCTGACGAATCGGGGTCTCGTCAAGCCCTACTGGGACCGAGCGCCCGGCTGACGTCACTCCGGCACCCTTTCGGGTGTCACCCCTTCGAGGGATATCCGGCGCCCCCCGCAGTGCCGATCTCGAAAAGACCGTGGGACGTGTGACCTCTTTCCTGCCATGGGCAGCGGTGGCTGCCGCAATCGCAGTGCTGTCGACCGCAGCGCTTTCTCTGGCCGGGTCGTCGCCACCGGTGACCGAGCCGCTTCCTACCATCGAGGCAGAGGTTCTGATCGTCGACGAGCCGCTGGTCGTGCCCGACGTGAGAGGCCAGCCGTACGTATTCGCGAAGACGATCATCGATGACGCAGGCTTCGCCTGGCGCGTGAAGGGAAAGGTCGAAGGCTTCCCCGCAAACGCCGTGGCGACGCAGAAGCCAGCGCCTGGCACCCTGGTCGTGGACACGGGCGCACCAACGATGGTATTGACGCTCCAACGCAATAAGGACTACGACGAGCGCGGCCTACCCAAGAACACCTCACCGTACAAGGGAACGAAGATCGTCCTCTGGGAGGATCCCAACGCCCTGACGCAGACTGCGCCCGCCGAGCCGCCGCCATCGGAGCCGGCCGCACCCGACGAGACGCCGAAAGCCGACGCCAGCGACCGTCCGCCCGCCTTCATCGTTCCGGGAGCACCGCCCGAGCCGCTCGACGAGATCACGCTCATTGCCCGAGCCAACACGCTCGGAGCCAGACTTGCCGACGCAAGCCATACCGCCGAGCTGGAGCAGCACTGGCTCTACCAGCACGAATGGATCGTGACGGGCGCCGAGTTCGGCTGGTTCAGTGGCGAGGAAGCACTCGTGCGACTGATCGCCATCGACGAGGATCTCCAGGCGCGCTGGGGTATCGGCGCCAAGAGCGCGGCCGTCGCACGCGACGCCCTCACGATAGCCCGGCAGAAGACCGCGGAGGCCAACCAGTAACCGTGGGCGCCTCACGAGGCACACTCGTCCGGCGCCTCGCTTCCAACACCCGCGAGCTTCCGAGGGACGCTGGATTCACGCTACTCGAGCTCGTCGGTGTGATGGTCATCCTGATGATCGTCCTCACGGCTGTCACGGCCCTCTTCGTCTCGGGTAGCCGGGCGCAGGTCGACCTCAACGAGCGTTTCACGGCCCAAACCGAAGCTCGGGTCGCAACCGACAAGATCCGGCAGGAAGTCCACTGCGCGAGCGGCGTCACGACGGCTTCTGCCTCGTCGGTGACGATCAGCCTCCCGGCAGCCTGCCCGACGGCCGGCGGAGTCGACACGACGGTCGTCTACGACACATCGCTGGTGTCCACGAGCCGCTACGAGCTCAGGCGCAACGGCAGCCGGATCGCCGACTATCTGACGACAGGAGATGTCTTCGGCTATGTCGCGTCATCCACCGATTCGCTCGCCAAGTTGCAGCTCGATCTCCCGGTCAACGTCGACCCCAACAAGGCCTGGAAGCAGTGGCGACTCCAGACCGACGTCGTCCTCCGCAACACAACCCGCAGCTAGCCCCACTCCCACCCATAGGACAACGCCCGACTCAGCATGCACGTCGCCATCGCAGCCTTCGCCTTCGCCCCCGCCCTCGCAATCGGGAGCTTCCTCAACGTCGTCGCCGCCCGTCTGCCCGAGCACCGCTCGATCGTGCACCCGCGCTCGGCCTGTCAGTCATGCCACACGGAGCTCCGATGGCAGGACAACATCCCGATCGTCTCGTACTTCGCGCTCGGCGGCCGTTGCCGAAGCTGCGGCGAGCAGTTCAGTCTTCGGTATCCGCTCGTCGAGCTCACGACCGCATTACTCGTTGCCGGCTGCTTTCTCCGGTTTGGACTGAGCGGCGAGGCGTTCGTCGGAGCCTTCTTCGTCGCTGTCCTCGTCGTGCTGTCAGCGATCGACATCGAGCACCGGATCCTGCCGGACAAGATCGTTCTTCCCGCCTTCGGCATTGTTCTGCTCGCGAACATCGCGATCTTCCCCGACCGTACGCTCGAGTGGATACTCGCGGCGCTCGGAGCATCCCTCTTCCTCTTCCTCGCCCTCCTCGCATACCCACGGGGTATGGGCATGGGCGACGTCAAGCTCGCGCTGTTGCTCGGCGCGGCGCTCGGCAAGGCCGTCACGGTGGGAATGATGATTGGAATGCTGAGCGCCGTCGGCCTCGGAGCGCTCCTGATGATGCAACACGGCCTGTCGGCCCGGAAGATGGCGATTCCGTTCGGCCCGTTCCTCGCGTTTGGCGCGATCGTTGCGTACTTCGCCGGTGACACGATTCTCGACGCGTACACCGGAACCTTCATGTAGCCGAATCCGTCCGCGCAGCTCCGTCGCACCGGACCCGGACGGGCTCACGCACATCGATACGCGCGCCGATACAACAGCCGTGAGTAAAGAGCAGCCGCTCCTGCGCGTCGCGCGCAAGAAATCGGATCCGCCCGTCTCGAACGACGACGGCTCTCGCTCGGTCTCGGGCGAGAATGCGGTCGAAGCGCTGTGCTCTCTGCTCGAGACCACCGGCCTGGTCGGCAACGAGCGCATGGGCGAGATTCGCGCGCGCTCGGCGGGCGGATCGGTGGCCGAAGCGATCGTCGACGTAGGCCTCGCCCCGATCGTCGTCGCCAAACGCCACGGACTTCCCTACGTCGACCTCGGCCCGATGGACATCAACCAGGACGTTATCGAGCAGATCCCGATCCACATCCTCGAACGCGCATGCGCCGTCCCGTACGAGCTCAGGCAGGGCAGGATCAGCGTCGCGGTGGCCGACCCGAGCGACGTTCAGGCGATCGACGAGCTTCGCCTCGCAACCAAGCACTCGCTTGCGCTCGCGGTTGCCTCCCGCGAAGACATCGAGCTCCAGCTTCGGCAGATCTCGCGAGTCCAGGAGGCCTGGCAGCGAGCCGCCCTGGTCGAGGACGACGCCCTCCAGGTTCCAGAGGAGCCGGAGGACGACCTCGGCGCGGACGACGGGGTCTCAGACGCGCCTCTGGTGCGGCTCGTCAACTCGATCATCCTCGAGGCCGCCGAGGAAGGCGCAAGCGACCTCCACTTCGAGCCGCAGCCGGACGGCTTTCTCGTGCGACAGCGGATCGACGGCGTTCTCCACGAAGTGCAGCGACTCCCCAGGCGTCTGGGGCCATCGATCCTGACCCGTCTCAAGGTTCTCGCGAAGCTCGACATCGCCGAGAGGCGGCGTCCGCAAGACGGTCGGATCTCGCTGTCGGCGAGCGCTGCCGGCCGCGAGCTGGATGTCCGCGTCGCAGTCCTACCTTCAGTCGAGGGCGAAGGCTGCGTGATGCGATTGCTCGACAAGTCGAAGCGTCCCCCGACGCTACAGGAGATCGGGTTCTCCGACGAGATGCGTATGCAACTCGAACACATCGTTGAACGACCCACTGGGGCGCTGCTCGTTACGGGGCCGACTGGCTCGGGAAAATCGACGACCCTGTACGCAGCCCTTACGCAGCTCAACCGACCCGATATCAACATCATCACCGTGGAGGATCCGGTGGAATACAGGGTCGGCGGGATCAACCAGGTGCAGATCAATCACAAAGCTGGCTTGACGTTCGCGCTCGCGCTCCGGACGATGCTCCGCTCCGATCCGGACACGATCATGGTCGGTGAGGTGCGCGATGTCGAGACAGCGAAGATCTCCATCGAGGCCGCGTTGACGGGCCACTTCGTGCTGTCGAGCCTCCATACGAACGACGCGCCCGCAGCCCTCACCCGGCTCAACGAGATGGGAGTCGAGCCGTTTCTCACCGGGTCGGCCGTCAGCGCCGTTCTCGCCCAGCGCCTGCTACGACGTCTATGCACGCATTGTGCCGAGGCCTACACGCCGGCGCCCGCCGAGATCGACGCTCTCCGCACCGAGAAATACGGCATCACGGTCGAGCCATCGCGGTCGCTGTACCGCAAGGTTGGCTGCCCGCGTTGCAACGGGACCGGGTACCGGGGGCGCGTCGGCATCTTCCAGCTGATGGTGATGAGCGACAACCTCGCACATCTGGCATCACAGCGCTCAGGCCATGACATTCTCGAGCGCGCTGCGCGCGACGAGGGCATGAATACGCTGTGGCGCGACGGCTTCGAGAAGGTTGCCGCCGGGTTGACGTCACTCGAGGAGTTGCATCGTGTTCTGGTGTAGGCCAGCCTCGGATCGAGTTACTCGGCGGCTCCCCCGAACAGGGGACGCCCCCCAACCCACCGCAGCCGATACCGACGTTGGCAACATTGTTGAGACACGCGGGTATCACCGTTGCGCGGGCACGCGCGGGTGAAAGGAGCTAGCCACAATGGCAACCGAGTCTTCCGAAGGCGAGCATCACGAGAACACGGATGCGCAGGACGCCTCCGAGCCGCTCGGCGTGGACCCCGACGCCGTACCACTTCTCCCACCCCATGAGCGCAGCGGCCTCCCAGACGAGCACCTGAGTTCACCAGGACGGGACGTCCCGCTCGCCCCGGCCGATCCGCTCGGCCCAGACCAGTGGCCGCCAGCTGATCCAGGCGACTACGGGCCGCCGGCGCCCGGACTCGAGTTTGCTCCGCCAGCGCCAGGCCTCGCCGACGACGCGGTCGATCTGCCAGCACCGGGCCTCGGCGCCGACGTTCACGAAATGCCACCGCCGGCGCCGCCCGCTGCAGACGCGTCACTTGACGAACCGCCCCCGTGGGCGGTCGCAGGGCCCCTCGCCGCGTCGGTTGACGCCAGCGAGACCGAACGAGCCGCCTGGCCGACGGTCGACCCGACGCCGCTCGCAGAGACGCCCCTCGCAGAGACGCCCCACGTCGAGCCACCGCTTGAAGCTCCGATGCCCGCCGCCCTGACGGAGCCTGAACCCTTGACCGACGTGCCGGTTTTCCCCAGCGCGGAGCCTGCATTCGAACCGGTGCCTGCTCCCGACCCGACGCCTGAACCAGTCTCCGTAGATGACGTCGACCTTGCTTCAGCAGATGAGGCGGTCGCCGCTCCTCACGAGCTTGCGACCCCGGACGGCTCCTCTGAGGCGGACCCAGCGTCGAATCCGATTGCCCGACCGCCGGAAGCGGCCGCGAGCCAGCAGGACATGTACGACGTGCCGCTCGGCACGCTCGTGTACCGCTCAGGCCTGCTCAGCGCCGAGCAAATCGAGTCCGCTCTTGCCGAGAGCGAGCGCATCGGCAAGCGACTCGGCGAAGTGCTGGTCGACAGCCAAATGATCGACGAGCGCGACCTCGGCCGACTGCTTGCAGGGCAGAAAGGACTCCCGTTCATCGACCTCGGGCACATGGAGATCGACCCGGCTGCGACCGAGCTGCTACCGGCTGCGTCCGCGCGTATCTACTGCGCAGTCCCGATCTCCGTCGAGAATGGCACGCCCGTCGTGGCTGTCAGCGATCCGACCAACGGCCTCGTCGTCGAGGGCGTGCGCCGTGCGATGGGCGGCGAGCTCTCGTTCACCGTCGCGACGCGCAGCGAGCTGCAACGAGCTATCGCAAGTCACTACGGCGGCGACGCCACCGCGCCGAGCCCCGAGCCGGCAGCAGCTGCTCCCGCGCCTTCTATGCACACGAACGTTGAGCCATCGGCGCATACCGGCGAACACGTCACCCACCAGCCGGTCGCGAGCTCGCCCTCCGAGCCCGAGACCACCGCGGTCGAGGCCGTGACGCAACTCGACGCCGGATCGACCGATCTCCCGGAGGAGGACGTAGCGATGAACCAGCCTGAAGGCGTACACACGACACCACTCGCCGGCGCGGAGAGTCCGGTAGCGCCTACGCCGGTTTCACCGACGCCGTTCCATGTGCCGAGCGACGCCCAGACCGACGGCGAGACCACCGTCCACGTCAAGGTTCGTCTCAGCGATGGCGACCTCGTCGAAGCAGCGACGTTCTCGGACTTTGACGCAGCCGTCCTGCACGGACGGCAGCTGATTCAGTCGATGTCGGCCGGAGACAGCGGCGAGTGGCCGTTTATCGCGGGCCGCTTTCTCCGCCCCGCGATGGTCGTCTCGATCGACCTCGTCCAAGAGCGCACCCGCTACTAGACCAACCCCGAGCGCGACGCGCGCTCGGCTCCTGATCCGGGATACGCGGCCCTGGCAGGCCGCTTCGTAATGGCGCCCCCTGCCTGCTGACCTGCGCGACTGTGCACGACCGTTCGCGGCAAGCGCACGACTGTGCGCGGCCGGCGCTCGGAGCGCGAGGCGCTGACGCTCGAGCGCAGCCCCACCCTTCGTTCGACGAGGCGTCCCGCGACTAGGAGGAAGGGCTTGCAGGCGGGTCTTCGGCGCCAGGCCTGCGCTCGCCGGCCGCGACCTCACACCCAAGGTGCATCAGCGCCCGGGCTGCCTCCTGCGCGAACGCATGGGCGTCGTCGGCGTTCTGAAAGCGGTACGGACCCGCTTGGACCGGGTCGACACGCAAGCTCTTGACCGGGTACACATCGGAGCTCAGGTCGCAGCCCGTTGCCGTGGCCGTCAGCCAGAGCGCAACGATCGGCTTCGCGCCCTTCCGCGCACGCCAGAGCAGCTGCTTCGACGCGTCCGAACCGACCGCGCCCGAGCTCGTGAGCGCGCCGGCGGGCGACTCCTGCGCAGGGGTCAGGCCTGGTACGGCCGGTACGGGCGGAAGCTGTGCTGGCTGCTGAACTTGCTTTGGCTGCTGCTGCGGCGGCTGTGGCTGCTGCGGCCGCTGCGGGTCGGGCGCATGATCGCCCGTAGCGAATCTGGGCACCGACTCCGGTACGGCCGACGCGGGAAGCGCGAGCTGCGACGGGCTGTCCGGCGAAACTACAGCTCGGTGCGTAGTTGCCACGAACGCGGGCGCAGCCGACGCAGGCCCGGTCGGGTCGCCGTCACGGTGCCCCGGCATCTGGGCGGAAGCCGGGGGATGCTGCGCGGCGGATGGCGGTGCCACCGGCTGCTGCCCGAGCTTCGATTCGAGCGGATCGAAACCCTCAGGATCGGCGCGGCGCTCCCCTGCCGAGCGCGGGCCGGACGCTTGCGTCACGACGCGAGATGCGCGTTCGTGACTGCTTGGGTGACCGTCTCACGGTCGGCGAAGCCGACGAGCTTGGTTGATACGACCAGGCCCTCGTTGACGACCAGAGTCGCCGGTGTTTCTCGAAGATTGAACGCCTCGGCAACGAGCCGAATCTCGCGCTCCTTCGTGCCGTCGATCACGACGAAGCCAGCTCCAGTCTCATCGGCCGCCGCACGGGTTTCACGCAGAACCTTGCTGTCGAGTTCCGCTTTGGGCGAGTACACGACCACCACGACAGACTCATTTTGCTCGAGCGACTCGAGGATCGAGCGGAGGCCCTTGGCGCCGACCTCTGCCTCGAGAGCCTGTGACGCCGGTCCGTTCTGGTCTGTGCTCGACGCGCCGGAGCCGGCATCGCCGCTCGTTCCGTCAATGCATCCGCCGACGCCCAGAATCGCGCCGAGCTCCTCGATCCGAACGGTCATCTCGACCTGCTCTTGAATTAGCGAGGAGAGCTTGTTCGGATCGATGCTTCCCGCAGTCGCGACGAGTGCGTCAGCCGTATCCAGGCTCGAGTCGAGCAGCTCGAGGTACTCGGCGACCTCGGCTTCCTGGCCTGGATTCGGGGGCACCGCCTTGAGATCCTCGACGGCGTCACGCGCTATCTCCAGCGCCTCTGACGTGACCTCGGTGGCCTCTATCGGCGTAGCGGTATCTGCGAGCGCAAGCAGATCCTGTGTCGCCTGAGCGCAGATCTTGCTGGCTTCTGCTGCCCAATCGGCGGCCGTCTCGGTCTCATCCGCGACGACGGGCGTGCCGTCAATTCCCGGATCATCGAGACCTGGTCCCGGTACGGCCTCCTCAGACCCTTCTGCGGGGGCACTAGCTGTTTCGGCGCCGGCTGCGTCCGAGCCACCGGGAAGCTGCGTCGCTTCGGCCGGAGTCGACGCGTCATCGCCTCCGAGCACGCGCAGCGCGCCGAAACCGATAAGCAGAACGACCGCGATACCGAGCGGAATGAGCAGGCGTGGGCTCACCTTGGACTTCATGAACGTGGTATCGGCATCGCCCTCGGGCTCCATGAGTCATCACTCTCCCCCAGAGAGGGGAGATGGATGTCGCCCGTCTGACAGTGGCGATTCAGTGGGCGAAATGCAGCGAGGGCGCGGCATTGTTGCCGCGCCCTCGCGTGTACACCTGTCGCTTCCCAGGGGAAGCAGACTGACTGATCCTGACTAGCAGCTCAGCTCTTCGATATCAGAAGCAGGACCGTTCTTACGGAACGTCTTGCCACCAACAAGGCTCGACACACAGTACGTCGTCGCAGCAGCCGAGTTCACCGTCAACGAAGTCGAAATACCAGCGTCATAGCTCGCCTTCAAGTTCGTGGTCGTCATACCCGTAT
>JAUVPB010000344.1 GCA_030598925.1 Actinomycetes bacterium | reverse complement strand
CGTCGAGCTTCCTCTCACGCCGCCACGCGTCTGGGAGATGCTCCAGGACTCGCCCCAGGGAGCGTGAGATCAAACCCGCGCCCCTCCTACATTCGGCACCCGAGTCGCTCGAGGAAGCGCTCGACGTGCTCGCCGAGTACGGAGACGAGGCGAAGCCTCTCGCGGGCGGTCAGAGCCTCCTCCCCTTGCTCAACATGCGCTTCGCCCAGCCGGCGATGCTCGTCGACATCAACCGGATCCCCGGCCTCGACGCGATCTCGAACGATGGCTCTCGCCTCCGTGTCGGCGCGACCGTCAGACAGTCAGAGTTCGGATCGTCGAATGTCGTGCGCGTCGAAGCTCCTCTCGCCGCCGCGACCGTCCCCTACATCGGACATTTCGTAACACGGAACCGCGGCACCGTCTGCGGGTCTCTCGCGCACGCCGATGCGCGTGGCGAGCTCCCGCTCGCCCTCGTTGCGCTGAGCGGGCACGTGACCGTCGCCTCCCGCCGCGGCGGCGAACGCGTAATCAGCGCGGACGAGCTATTCCGTACACATTTCACAACGAGCCTTACGGCCGACGAGCTGCTGATCGAGAGCGCGTGGCCAGTCGCGGCGGGCGGCTGGCGCTACTCGTTCCAGGAGTTCGCGCAGCGTCACGGTGACTACGCGCTCTCGATGGTCGGTGTCGGCGTCGAGCAGGCACAGGGCCGGATCGTCGACGCGAGTGTTGCTGTCGCGGCCGTCACCGACCGCCCGTTGCGCCTCGACGAGATCCGAAGCGCGCTCGTCGGCCAGGACGCGACAGCGGAAGCAGCCCAGTCGGCCGGCGCGATGGCCGCGGCCGCGGTCGAGCCGCACGACGATCTTCATGCCTCAGCGACCTACCGCCGCCACCTGACGGGTGTTCTCGTCGAACGCGCCTGCCTCGACGCACTGGAGATCGCAGCGTGACCGAGATCAACGTGGAGGTCAACGGCCTTCGGTTCGAGGAGAGCGTCCCGGCGCGCCTGCTGCTGTCGGATTTCCTCCGGCACCAGCTCAAGCTGACCGGGACGCACGTCGGCTGCGAGCACGGTGTCTGCGGCTCGTGCACGATCCTGCTCGAGGGCGTCGCCGTGCGATCCTGCCTCATGCTTGCCGTCCAGGTCGACGGCGCGTCGATCCGCACCGTCGAGAGCCTGGCCTCCGGGGAGGATCTTCACCCGCTCCAGGAGGAGTTCCGGCGAGCCCACGCCCTTCAGTGTGGCTTCTGCACGCCGGGCATCCTCATGGCCAGCGTCGACTTCCTCGGCCGGAACCCGAACCCAAGCCGCACCGAGATCACGGACATGCTGTCGGGCCAGCTCTGCCGCTGTACCGGGTACACGCCCATCGTCGACGCGATCGAGCAGGCCGCCGCGCGACTGCAAGGCGCCGAATGAACCTGGCCGTCTCGCTGCTCGCAGCCGTCGAGCGGAACCCGGAGTCCGAGGCGATCGTCGACGGAGAGATGCGACTCAGCTACGCCGAGCTGCACGCACGCGCGACGCACGGTGCGCGCGGGCTTGCGGACTTGGGCGTGGGCCGTGGCGATCGCGTGGCGGCAATCCTCACGAACTCCCAGCAGACAGT
>JAUVPB010000093.1 GCA_030598925.1 Actinomycetes bacterium | reverse complement strand
TCTCAGCGCGGCACGTTTCGATCGCGGCCTGCACGTCGGGGTCTTGCGGATCGATGTTCTCGCTGCGGAAGATCCCGCCGCCGCGGCCAGGCCCGCCAGCGTTGGGATCGGGATCGGCAACGTCGAGGCCCTGTTCACGAAGACACGTTGCGAACGCAACCTGCGCGTCCTGTCGCTCGGCGCGCTCCTCGTCCGTGAGTTCGGGACGTGCGCTCTCGATCAGGGGCCGACAGGTCTCGAGCGCGGCCTGCACCTCGGCATCCTGGCGATCGATGCCCTGGAGAAAGCCACCCGGGCCTCGCCCTGCCGAGGAGTCAGGATCGGAGACGTCGAGCCCCTCGTCACGGAGGCATTGCGCGAACAGGAGGAAAACGTCCTCCGGCGCAATCTCCTCAGGCGGCTCCTCGGTCGCACCATCACTCGCGACGTCGTCCGGCGCGGCCTGCTCGCCTTCGGCCGCCGCTGGGCTCGGGGCTTCTTGCGCTGGCGTATCGAGATCGTCGGCTTGGACGATATCGGACGCCGAGTCCGATTCGCCCGACGAGCCGCTACCGCAGGCTACGAGCAGCAGGGCTGCGCCGAGAACGAACGCCAGGGCGACCACGGGTCGACCGTGACCCAGCCACCGCGTGGTTGTACCTCGCTGTTGGCGTTCCTGGCTCATCTAGGCCTCCCGTTCAGCCGCGGCGCGCGCACGGCGGCGTTGTGACGTTCCGCTACTCATGAGTCGTAGGAAACCACCGATGGTTCAACTCGACCTGAGAGGAACCTAAGAGTTCTCTAAGAGCCAGCCGCGCCTCGTTCGACGATCTCAGCCGTTTCCGTAACCAGGCGCGAGACGAGCTCGGTGGCCGGGATCGCATCGCCAAGGGCGGCGGCCTGGCCGGACCAGAGCGGCATGAAGTCAGCGAGCCCCCGCTCGGTGCTCGCGCCGCGAAGCGGGCCGTGGAAGCCCATCATCAGAGGAAACTCCGGCAGGCTGTCGGCGTGGTCAGCCATCTCCTCGACGTACCGGTTGCGAAGTGATCTCGCGGGCCGCCCGGTGAAGGCGCGCGTCACTTGCGTCGAATCCTCGCCGGCACGGGATAGGGCCTGCCTGTAGGCCTCAGGTACCGCCGACTCGGGGCAGCGCAGAAACGCTGTTCCGAGCTGGACGGCGGTCGCGCCGAGCATGAGCGCAGCCGCAATTCCCCTCCCGTCGGCGATTCCGCCGGCTGCGATCACGGGCAGCGAGACAGCGTCGACGACCTGCGGAACCAGCGCGAACGTCCCGACCTGCGCATGCTCGAACGGTGACGCGAAGGTGCCCCGGTGGCCGCCGGCTTCCCATCCCTGCGCGATGATCGCGTCGACACCGAGACCCTCGAGTACGCGCGCCTCGTGGACGGTCGTCGCCGTGCTGAGGATCACGCTGTCGATCGCCTTGAGCTCCGTCACCATCTCCGGCGCCGGCAGCCCAAAGTGGAAGCTCGTGACCTCGGGGCGGAGCTGGAGCACGGTTTCGAGCATCGCAGGGTCGAAGTGCACGCGAATGTCGGCTGGCTCTGCGGGCAGCTCGAGCCCAAGCTCGCGATAGTAGGGCTCGACGAGCCGGCGAGCAGCCTCATCCCGAACCGGATCGCGCTCTGCCGGCGCGTTCGCGAAGAAGTTCAGGTTGATCGGCGCATCCGTGAGACGCCGGGTCTCGGCGACCCGCTCGGCGACCGCCGCCGGGGTGAGCATCGCGCACCCGAGCGACCCGAGCCCTCCTGCTTCCGCGACCGCCGCTACGAGCGCCGGCGTGGTCGCACTCGCCATCGGCGCCTGAATGATCGGCTGCGCGACCCCTACAAGTCGCGCGAGATTCGACTGTCCCCACATGGCGCTTCGCCTCCTCGTTGTCCGAGCTCGCACGCGTTTGCCCGGGCTCTGTTCATCTGTCACGATGGCGCCGACGGGGAGCGCCTCGCATGGGGATTGGCCGCAGATCCCCGTGCACCTGCGCTCCCCGTCGATCTGCGCGACGCGCTATCGCGGCGCGAGTGCGATGAGTAGGCCGCCGTCCTCGTCGTAGGCGGGGAAGACATCGGCCATCACGTCGCGCGTGCTGCCCGACCTCGTGCGGAGCGTGAGCGGCTGATCGAGCTGTCTGACGCCCCATTCGACCGCGACCTCGACGGGATTCTGCCCGTTGAAGCCGCCGAGCCCGATCGCTTGCGTGATCTCCTTCCCCAGCAGATCTCGCTCTTGGTACCCGGTGAGCTCGAAGATCCCGCGGCCCAAGGCCAGAACCCGGCTGTCGTCGTCGCACACGATCATGCCGGCCCCCGGACGCGGGTAGTAGTCCTCGAGCAGTTCGAAGAGAAATCCGAAGCCACAGCTGGCGCAACCGACCGGCTGATGGCTCAAACCATCCCGGCGATCTTCGTCGAGGACCCGCTGTCGGCAGTTCGGACAGATGAAGTAGGGCATGCCAGAATCGTAGCCCGGTGCAGCCGCTCAACGCGCAGTACGCGACGACTGGGCCTCGGCCTAGACGGACACGCCCAACGCCTCGCGCACGAACCGCTCCTGCTCGATCGCATGCACGGTCGGGTAGCCCTCGCTCGGGCTTGCACGGAACGGACGTCCCGTGTAGATCAGCCGCACACCCTGGGGTAGCGATTCCTCGAGCCGGTGACGAATGGCGCGCCAGGGGCCCATGTTCTGCGGCTCCTCCTGGACCCAGACGACCTCGGTCAGATTCGGGTAGTTGCGGAGGAGCTCGACGTACGCTGGAACTGGGAACGGGTAGAGCTGCTCGAGTCGAGCGACTGCCAGCCCGCGAACGTCGGCGAAGCCGGCGTGACTCACCATGTCGTAGTACACGCGCCCCGAACAGAGGATCAGCCTTCCGATTCGCTCGCGATCCTCCGGAGCGATGGCCGGGTCGTCGATGATCGGCTGGAACGTTCCGCCGACGAGCTCCTCGACGTGCGACGTTGCCTGCTTCAGGCGCAACAAGCCCTTCGGCGTAAAGACAACGAGCGGACGCGGTCGCGGTCCGTGTGCCTGGAGCCTGAGGAGGTGGAAGTACTGGGCCGGCGTCGAGCAGTTGCCGATTCGGAAGTTGCCCTGAGCCGCAAGCGTGAGGAACCGCTCGACCCGCGCGCTCGAGTGTTCCGGGCCGTTGCCCTCGTACCCGTGGGGCAGGAGAAGCGTTAGCCGCGACGTCTCGCCCCACTTCGAGAAACCGGAAGCAATGAACTGGTCGATGACCACCTGCGCGTTGTTGACGAAGTCGCCGAACTGAGCCTCCCAGAGCACGAGGCCGTTCGGCACAGCCACGGCGTAGCCGTACTCGAATCCAAGCGCGGCGAATTCAGACAACGGCGAGTTGTAGATGCTCGCCGAGGCGCGAGCGCCTGGGAGATGCTGGAGTGGCGCGTAGCGCTCGCCCGTCTCGGCGTCGTGGAGAATCAGGTGACGGTGGGAGAACGTCCCTCGCTCCGTGTCCTGGCCGGTCAGCCGAACGGGAATGCCCTCGACCAGCATCGTCGCGAAGGCGAGTGCCTCGGCATGCCCCCAGTCGATGCCCCCTTCCGGCCCGAGAGCGTCAGGTCGCTTATCCAGCTGCCGGGCAAGCTTGTCGTGGATCCTGAACCCGTCCGGCACGGTGACAAGGTCTGCGTCGAGCCGCCTCAGCAGGTCATGCGTGACGCCGGTGTCGATCGCCGGGCGCGTCCTCGTCTTAGGTTTGCGCGGAGCGGGCGGCTCCTTCGCCTCCGCCTTCGCGAGCTCCTGCTTGAGCTCGTCATGTTCCGCACGAATCTGCTGGTCGATCTCGTCAAGCATCTCGGCCGCTTCATCGGGTCCGACGACGCCGTCGGCAGCAAGTCGCTCCGCGTAGACCTCGCGGACAGGTGGGTGGTCAACGATACGCCGATAGAGCACGGGCTGCGTGTACGCCGGCTCGTCCTGCTCGTTGTGTCCCCAGCGGCGATAGCCGACGATGTCGACCACGACGTCGTGCTGGAAACGCTCGCGAAAGTCCATCGCGAGGCGAACGGCGGCGATCGCCGCCTCCGGATCGTCTGCGTTTACGTGAATGATCGGTACGTCGAAACCTTTGGCCAGATCGCTCGAGTAGCGAGTAGAACGACTTTCCTCCGGGTCACTGGTGAAGCCGATCTGGTTGTTGGCGATCAGGTGGAGTGTCCCACCCGTCGCATAGCCGTCGAGCGCCTGCAGGTTGAAGGTCTCGGCTACGACACCCTGGCCGGGGAATGCCGCGTCACCGTGAATGAGGATCGGCAGCGCTCGAGCCGGATCCTGATCGCCCGTCGCGTGATCCGTCTGGTAGGCGCGGGTCTCGCCCTCGACGACGGGATCGACCGCTTCGAGGTGGCTCGGATTCGCCGAGAGGATCACGTTGATGACACCCGCAGGGGTCTCTCGCGCCGCGTGCGCACCGAGGTGGTATTTGACATCGCCCGTGCGTTCCTCGGAGCGAAGGTCGATAGCCCCGATCGCGCGCTCGCCTTCGAACTCTCGCAGCAGCGCGGAGTACGAGCGGCCGACCGTGTGCTTGAGGACGCTCATTCGCCCACGATGTGACATGCCGACGACGGCCTTCTCAGCGGCCTTCTCGCAGGCTATGTCGAGAGCGGCGTCGAGCATGGGCACGAGGACGTCGAGGCCTTCGATCGAGAACTGCTTCTGGCTGAGAAAGGCGCGCCTGAGATAGCGCTCGAAGCCTTCGACCTGCGCGAGTCGGTAAAGCAGGGCCCGCCGCTCGTCGGGCGTCATGGCCGCGCGATGGCGTCCTGACTCCGCGGCGCGACGCATCCAGACCCGCTGCTCATGGCTCGAGATGTGCTCGATCTCGTACGCCATCGTTTCGCAGTACGTCGAGCGCAGGTGGGGCAGCGCCTCGGCGAGCGTCTCCCCTGGCACGGTGATGCGCAGCACGTCCGCCGGTATGCGCTCACGGATGTCGGGCGTGAGTGGGGGCGTGAGGTTCTCGGGCTCCAGGGACGGATCCCCGAGAGGTTCCGACCCCAGCGGATCCAGGGTGGCCGCGAGGTGGCCATGCATGCGGTAGGCCTTGACGAGGGCCATCGCGGCGGCAACCGACGCGAGGAGGTCGTGATCCGTGTCCGCAGGCGCGGTGGCAGCGATTGGCGGGGCACTCGCCGGAGCCTCGGTAGCCTCACTCGTTGTCGCGCCGTTCGACTCGAACAACGACGGGTCGAGTTCCTGCAGCCGCCTGATGAGCGGGTGGTCCGCGAGCAGTCCGTTCGCAGCCGAGTCGAAGAACGTGCGCCACTCCGCCGGCACCGCGTCTGCGTCATCGAGGTAGGCGTCGATCAGCTCACGGACGAAGCCGACGTTTACCGCATCGATGTGGTCTGAAGTCACACGAGAAACCGGACGCTCATCCGAACACTAGCCCAGGAGTCCCAAGTTGCCCAGCCCGGAAGCTCCACCCGACGTCGTTGGCGTCCGACCGGCGATCTCCTTCCAAGCGAGTCCGTGCGGTACTACCGTCGTCTTGTTAGGCAACAAAGCCGGACTCAGGCTCGATCGGCTGGCCGGCCTTGACCCATGCCTTCATCCCGCCCGCGACATTGTGCGCGTCGTAGCCCGCGCCCCGAAGCGCCCGCGTCGCGTCGGCGCTGCGGCCGCCGGATCGGCAGATGACCAGCAGTGACGAGTCAGGCGTGAGCTCGGTATAGCGCACGCCGAGCTCGCCGAGCGGGATATGTATCGCCGAGGCAACATGTCCCGCCTCCCACTCAAGTGGCTCTCGAACATCAAGTAGAGCGGCGCCTGCGCTCAGCTGCGTCGTCACGTCGGTGACGTCAATCTCAGGAACCTGGGTCGAATCTGTCAACGCGCGCTCCGTAGTCGGTTGACCTGTGACAACGGTGCTGTGGACACCGTGGTTCCGAGTCTATCCAGCTGTCGACAGCGCCACAGAGGTACGCCCAAGCCTGCAGCCGGGTGTCAACGGCGGGCCGCGGCAACAAGGTCTGCCGCCGGCACACCGCGGAGTGAGGCGTCGACCAGCTCGACCGGGTGAAGCGCGGGCAGCGTCTGATCGTCCGCGCGCAGGGCCGCGTTCACCTGGATCAGACAGCCAGGGTTCGCGCTCGCGTAAGCATCCGGTGCCGTCTCGAGAATGCGCTCCGCCTTCCGGCGACCGAGCTCGGCGGCCGCATCGGGCTGGACGAGATTGTAGATCCCCGCGCTGCCGCAGCAGAGCTCCTGCTCGCCGGGCTCGGCGATCTCGAGTTGCGGAATGCGGCTTAGGGTCGCTCGAAGCTCGGCGCCAACGCCCTGAGCGTGCGCGAGATGGCACGAGTCTTGTAGTGCAATCCGCAGCGCAAGCGGCTTCGGTGTCGTCCAGGGCGAGATGCCTGCGAGAAACTCCGAGACGTCGCGCACGCGGGCCGAGAACAGCAGGGCCCGCTCGGCGTAGGCAGGGTCATCCCGCAGCAGGTGTCCATATTCCTTGAGGGTCGACCCGCAGCCCGCAGCGTTCACGATGATCGTGTCGGGCTCGTCGGCCGCGAAGGCATCGATGAGACGACGCGCCCGCTCTCGGCCCTCGTCGAGCCGGCCGGCATGAACCGACAGCGCGCCGCAGCAACCCTGGCGCGGCGCGACGACGTCGAACCCCTCGGCGGTGAGCACTCGCACCGTCGCGGCGTTGACATCACCGAACACGACGCGCTGAACACAGCCGACCAGCACGCCGACCGTTCCGCGGCTCGAGCCGACCGCCGGGGTGCGCTTCGCGGTCCGCTCCGCCGAGCGCCAAGGGGGCGCGAGCGTTACAAGCGGTCTCGCCCACTTGGGCAACGGTAGGTGCCGGCCGACTCGTTCGGCTAGCAGCGCAGCTCGCAGGCGCGACGGGTAGGGGACGGTGTTGAACACGAGGCCTCGCACGACGCGCTCCGACCAAGCCCGCTCGTCAGAGTCCTCGACCCTCTCGCGCGCGTCCTCGATCAATCGGTCGTACGCGACGCCCGACGGACATGAGGTCAGGCAGGCCATGCAGCCGAGGCATCGATCGAAGTGCGTGGCGACCGTTGGGCTGACGGGCGGCTGCTCAGCCGTAGCATCAGCTTCGTCCAGGAGGCCCGTCAGCAGATGGATGCGCCCGCGGGGCGAGTCCATCTCCTCGCCCCAGAGCACGTACGTCGGGCACGTAGGCAGGCAGAAGCCACAGTGAACACAGTCGTCGGCAAGCGCGCGAATCTCGGCATTCCGCGATTGTTCCCCTTCGTCCAACTCAGGCAACGAGGACTCCCTCGGGGTCGAACTCCTGACGAAGACGCGCGTGCAGATCTCGTAGACCAGCCGACGCCGAGGTCTCGTACGGCCGGTCCAGGTACGCGATGCCGAGCGAGGGTCGGACGAGGGTTGGGGCCTCAGAGCGAAGGATGTCGCCGAGCTCGCTGGGCGCGAACGCCATCACTCCGGCAGCCTGCCGCTGACGCTCGCGTGACGCATCCCAGACGTCGCGCCCGCAGATCTCCGCTCCCTCGAAGCGCAGCGCCTCCGCGGCTTGTGCCTCGACGACGCGCGGTGATCCCTCCAGCAGGCCGAGCAAGGCTCCGGGCCAGAGAAGGTCGAGCGCTCCGGGCACGAGCTTCGAGCTCGCCAGCTCCGCGAGGAGCGGCCGCACTGCAGCGGGCCGCGCCGCAGGGATGGCGAACGCGGAGGTCGTCTCAGGGCGTGGATGGAGTCGGAACGCGGCTCGGACAACGAGCCCGAGCGTGCCGCGAGAGCCGCAGAAGAGCTTCGCAAGATCGTAGCCGGCGACGTTCTTGACAACCTTGCCACCTGAGCTGGCAATCGTGCCGTCAGCGAGCACCACGGTGACGCCGAGGATCAGGTCGCGTACCGCCCCGTAGCGATGACGCAGCGGCCCGGACAGGCCCTCGGCTATGCACTCCCCGATCGTCGGATCGCCTGGTGGATCGAGCGCCAGCCGCTGCCCGTGCGCCGCCAGAGCGTCGTCGAGCGAGGAGAGCCTCACTCCAGGCTCGACGATGCAGGTGAGATCGGTGGCCTCGTGCTCGACGATCCGATCGAGACGAGCTGTCGAGACGACGAGGTCGCCGTCGCGCCCGCTGAGTGACACTCGCCGGCCCGATTCGGTGGCCTCGCGAAGCGCCGCAGCCGCTTCGGCGGCTGTTCGAGGCTCGATCAGCTCACAAGCGCTCTGCAACGCCGGCCTTTTCGAGCGGGTGCATACGGTACGGCCCCGGCACCTCGCCGCACAAGCGCGGCGTCGGAAATACCTTCCCGGGGTTCGCGCGGCCGGCCGGATCGAAAGCACGGCGCAGACGCGTCATCGTCGCCAGGTCGTCCTCCGAGAACATAAGAGGCATGGAGCAGGCCTTGTCGGTGCCGATGCCGTGTTCCCCTGTCAGCGATCCGCCAGCGTCGACGCAGGCAACGAGGATCTCCTCGGCCAACCGCCCCGCCTTCTCGAGCTCGCCGGGAACCGAGGCGTCGTAGAGCACGAGGGGGTGAAGGTTGCCATCTCCCGCATGGAAGACGTTGCCCACCCTCAGCCCGTGCTCCTCGGCGAGCTGGCCAATACGCCGGAGGACAGCGGTGAGTTCGCCCCGTGGGACGACGCCGTCCTGGACGTAGTAGTCGGGGCTCACGCGACCCACGGCCGCGAAGGCGGCCTTGCGGCCGCGCCAGAACAGCGAGCGCTCCGCGTCGCTCTCGGCAACCCGAACCTCAGTCGCGCCGACCTGCTCGAAAATCGCGATGACACGATCGGTGTCTTCCTCCACCTGCTCCCTCGTCCCGTCTAGCTCGATGAGCAGGAGGCCCTCGACGAGCGGGTAGCCGGCGGAAACGGCCGCCTCGGCAGCCTCGAGAGTCAACCGATCCATGATCTCCATGGCGCTTGCGAGTACGCCGGCCGCGATCACCTCCGAGACGGCAAGCCCGGCGCCGTCCACCGACTCGAAGCCCGCCAGAAGCGTTCGGACGCTCTCCGGCCTACGCAGAATCCGCAGGGTGATACGAGTCGCGATGCCCATGGTTCCCTCGGAGCCGATGAAGGCACCCAAGAGATCTGGTCCGTCTGTGTGGACACTCGCGCCGCCAAGCTGCACGAGTTCGCCGCTCGGGAGGACGACATCGAGACCGGTCACATGGTTGACCGTGAATCCGTACTTGAGACAGTGCGCGCCACCCGAGTTCTCCGCGACGTTTCCTCCGATCGTGCAGACCTGCTGGCTCGATGGATCGGGCGCGTAGTAGTACCCCTCGGCTGCAACGGCCTGCGTCACCGCGAGGTTCGTGACGCCGGGTTCCACGACAACGCGCTCCCCCTCGAGGTCTACGTCGAGGATGCGATTCATCCGCTGCAGCGAGATCACAACACCGTCCTCTACGGGCAACGCGCCGCCCGAGAGCCCGGTTCCCGCGCCGCGGGCGACGAACGGGATGTCGAAGCGATTGCAGAGCCGGACAGCCGCCTGCACGTCCTGTGCCGAGCTTGCGAGCACGACGAGCGCGGGGACCACCCGCCGGCCCGTGAGACCATCGCAGTCATAGGTGCGCAGCTGCTCGAGCTCGGACACGACCGCCGCGCTGCCAAGCTCCTCTATGGCAGCGTCGCGCAGCTCCTCGCGGGCGACCGTCGTCAACGCTGGTTCCCCCCGCCCTGGGGTGGGACGAGCCCTAGCCCGGTCGCAACCAGTCGCTTGCCCTGGTACTCGTAGACCACGTCCACGGAGTCGTTCTTCCGATAGGTACCGGCCACACCAAAGAACATGCTCGCCCAGCGAAGCGCACCGAGCGAACCTTCGCCGGCCAGCTCCTGCCGAAACCACAACTCCCGCCCGCGACGCTC
>JAUVPB010000331.1 GCA_030598925.1 Actinomycetes bacterium | reverse complement strand
TCGGGGACGCTCTCGGGTCTGTACGTGACGGCGATCGCGGAGGCCGAGAACGGAGCCTGGCCGGTCGGTCTTACCGGGCGCTACCCACCGGACCACGAGCATCTGCGTGGCTACGCGCAAGCTGCCCGAACGACCGACGGATTCGAGCAGTACCTCGCCGAGTACGTCCTGGCCGGTGAGCCGGCGAGCGCGCCGTGAGCTATCGGCCCGAGGAGCTCCTGATCGCGGTCGTCGCGCGCTGGCTCGAAGGTGCCGGCCACGTCGCGGTGGGAGCCGTCTCGCCGATCCCCGGCGCCGGAGCGCTGCTCGCTCGCGTGCGCTCGGCCGGACAGATGAGGGTCTCGCTGCTTGGAAGCACGCGGTACAGCTCGTTCACGGAGGGCGGGCGCGAGCTCTTCGACTGCGCCGCGCAGGGACGGATCGACGCGTTCTTCCTCGGCGGGGCGCAGATCGACGGCGGCGCGAACATCAACCTGGTCGGCACCGGGCCCTACCCGAAGAGCCACGTGCGCCTGGCCGGCTCGTTCGGCTCCGCCTACATGTACTTCCTCGTTCCGCGGGTAATGCTGTTCGCGCCCGAGCACACGCCGCGGACGCTCGTCGAGCGGGTCGACTTCATCAGTGCTCCCGGAACGAGTCCGCCGGGCGTCTACCGCCCGGGCGGGCCCGTGGCGTTGCTGACCGAGCGGTGTCGTTTTGATTTCGACCGCCGATCCGCTCGGTTTCGACTGGCCTCGATGCATCCGGGCCAGAGCGTCACCGACATCGTTGATAACACCGGTTTCGATTTTGATCTGCCGGTCGATGTGCCCATGACACCGATTCCCGATGCCGACGAGCTCCGGTTGATCCGGGGCGAGGTCGCTTCGGCCATCGGCGAGACGTATCCGGCGTTTGCCGAGCGATTGCTGCGCTCGGCCGCCTGATCGCCGACCTTGGACGGCCGGCGCCGGCCTAGCCTAGGCTGCCCCGAGCGACGAACTGGCGACGGTAAGGAGGCGGCATGACAGGGGAGATCGGGGTCGATTGGGAACAGAGGCTGGACTGGGCGGCTCTTCGTGCGTACCGGGTGTCGCGGCTGCGCGAGCGGCTTGCTGCCGCAGAGATCGACGCTGTCCTCGTCCAGCGCTTCGAGAACCTCCGCTACACGATGTCGTGTCGCCCGTTTACGAGCATCAGCTACTTCCCCCGGTATGCGGGCTTCGTTCCCGTCGAGGGTGAGATCTGCCTGCTCAGCGAGGCAGGCGACGTCGACCTCAACCGTGACGGCATGCCGTGGATCAACGACCTTCGCATCTGGCCCTATGACGTCGGCGAGTCGATCGACGTCGTGTCCCAGGTCATCACCGACAACGGGCTGAGCGCAGCGCGAATCGGCTACGACGACATGGTCTCGCCCACGGTCGTTCTCGCTCTCGCCGAGAGGTTCCCTCAGGCCGAGCTCGTCGACGGTACGCCGGCGATTGCCGAGGCGAAGATGATCAAGAGCGCCGACGAACTCGAGGCCATTCGCGCGGCCACGATCATCGCCGAGGTCGGCATGGCGGCGGCCCGCGAGGCCGTGCGCGAGGGTATCCGCGAGTGTGAGCTCGCCGGTGTCATGACCCACGCCATGTTCGCGGCCGGCGCCGACACGCTGATCGCCTACCCGCAGGTCTCGACGGATCCACGACGGCGGATGGGAACCGACCAGCGCGTCCGTCACGGCGACCTCGTTCTCGTGGACCATCAACATCGGGTTCAACGGCTATGTCGGCGACTTCGCGCGCACGTTCACCGTCTCGGAGCCGAGCCAGGAGCAGCGCGACGTGTTCGAGGTCCAGCGAGGGTGCGTCGAAGCGGCCGTCGGCGCGGTGGCGCCGGGCGTTGACGTGCGCGACGTGCAGGCGGCCGTGGCAGCGGTGGTCGAGCAGGCCGGACTGACCGAGTACTGGGCCGA
>JAUVPB010000283.1 GCA_030598925.1 Actinomycetes bacterium | reverse complement strand
GTCCTGATCAACAGATCGGGATCGGGCATCTCGGAGGCGTAAAGCCGGGCTGCGATCGCGTTCTCGTCGATGTCGAGAGGCTCGACGCACTCTTCGACGAGCCGCCGTGCGGCTTGGACGATGTCCGCCCGTCCTCCGTAGTCGTATGCAATCCAAAGATCGAGTCGATCTAGACCGGCGGTCGCCTGCTCGAGCTCGGCGATCTTTGCGGCGAGTCGATCGGGCGCGCGGTCGCGGCGTCCCACGAACCGAGTGCGGACACCCTGGCGCACGAGCTCCGGCATCTCTCGGTCGATCGACTCCACGAAGATCCCCATGAGCGCCTCGATCTCATCGGGCGGCCGGGACCAGTTCTCGGTCGAGAACGCGTACATGCACAGCGATTCGATGCCAAGCTCGATCGAGGCTTCGACGGTCCGTCTCAGGGCTCGAGTTCCGGCGCGATGGCCCGCTGCGACGGGCAATCGGCGTCGTCGCGCCCAGCGGCCGTTGCCATCCATTATCAGCGCGATCGAGCGGACGCGCTCGTTGCGGTCATCCTCGTAGACGGGACGGATCGCCCGGAACTGACGGATACGGTTCAGGAGGTTCACCGGTGCAATGCACCACGGTCGCACGGCAACGGGCTCGCGAACGGCACCCCAGCACTCGGCTCAGCCGGTGGTGTCGCGCAGTCTGAACTCCCCCAGATAGCCATCACCGTACGAGGTCTCACACCTCGAGGATCTCCTCTTCCTTCTTCTTGAGATGCTCGTCGATCGCCTCGACGAAACCGTCCGTGAGCTTCTGGACGCGCTCTTCCGCGCGACGCTCGTCGTCATCGCCGACCTCGCCGTCGCGGGCAAGCTCCTTGAGATCGCTCATGACGTCACGCCTCACGTTGCGGATCGCGATCCGGCCCTCCTCGGCGAGCTGTCGCACGACGCGGACGAGCTCCTTGCGGCGCTCCTCCGTCAGCGCGGGGATGGGCAAGCGGATGATCTTTCCGTCGTTCGACGGCACGAGGCCAAGATCCGACTCGAGCACGGCACGCTCGATCGAATCGAGCGAGCTAGGGTCAAACGGCTGGACGGTCAGCATGCGAGGCTCCGGCACGTTCAGGGTCGCGAGCTGTTTCACCGGCGTCGCCTGCCCGTAGTAGTCGACGTTTATCCGATCGAGGAGGGCTGCCGACGCACGACCCGTTCGGACAGTGTTGAACTCGTTGCGCGTCGCCTCGACGGACTTCTTCATCCGGCGCTGGGCGTCTTCGATGAGTTCGTCGATCATTGAGCCCTCCGTGGCGTAGAGATGATCGTGCCGACTCGCTCGCCGGCGATCACACGTGCGATGTTCTCCTCGTTGTCGAGTCCGAACACGTGGATCGGCAGATTGTTGTCCATACAGAGCGACAGTGCCGTCGTGTCCATCACTCGGAGGCCACGTTCGATCGCCTCCCGGTGCTCGAGCTCCGGTAGGAACTTCGCAGTCGGATCGGTCTGAGGGTCGCCGTCGTAGACCCCGTCTACGCCATTCTTCCCCATCAGGATCGCATCAGCGCCGATTTCGAGCGCGCGTAGAGCAGCTGCCGTATCGGTCGTGAAGAACGGGTTCCCGGTGCCAGCCGCGAATATGACCACGCGCCCCTTTTCGAGATGGCGGATCGCTCGCCTCCGAATGTACGGCTCAGCGACCTCCCGTACATCGAGCGCCGACAGAACTCGCGTCTGCGCCCCCAGGTCCTCCAGCGCATTCTGAATGGCGAGACAGTTCAGGACGGTCGCGAGCATTCCCGCATAGTCGGCCGTGGCACGGTCCATGCCGCTCGATGCGCCCTCGATGCCCCGATAGATGTTCCCAGCGCCGACGACGAGGCCGATCTGGACGCCGGCGCTTGCGACCTTCTCGACCTCGGTCGCGAGGCCGTCGATCGTCGCCGCGTCGATCCCGTAGGTTCGCGGGCCAAGCAGCGATTCACCGGACAGTTTGATGACGACGCGGCCGAAGACCGGAGAACCTTCCGGCACGAGCGCCTCGGCGCGATGCGTTCCGGCTTCTGCGCTCACCCGAGCGAGTACCGGATGTACGAGATGACGGTCGCGTCGCCGAGGGCCTTTGCCACTGTAAGCGAGTCGTCGTGGATCCAGGGCTGATCTGCCAGCACCGTGCCGGCGAAGAATCGCTTCCCGAGCATGCCCTCGACGATCTTCGATTGGATGTCGGCGGGCTTCGCCGCGACGTCCGGGAGCTTCTCGAGAACCGCCCGCTCTGCGTCAACGGCTTCCTGCGGTACTTCGTCTCGCGTCAGGTAGGTGGGATTCGCGAACGAGATATGCATGGCGACCTGTCGAGCAAGCTCGTCGGTCCCGCCGCTCAGCCTGACCATGACGCCGATCTTGTGGGCCGGCGGGTGGACGTAGACCGCGAGTGTCTCCCCAGCAGCGGCCTCGTAGCGCTCCACGCCCGCGACCTGGATGTTCTCGCCAAGCCGCGCGGCGAGCTCCACACGCCGCTCTTCTGCGCCCGCGACGGCCGCGGCGGCGCCGTCACGTTCGACGGCCTCGGAGAGGTCGTTGACGAACGAACGAAACTCCTGGTTCGCCGAGACCGGCTCCGTCTCGCAGCCGACGGCGACAAGCGTCATCGACCCGGCGCTCGTGCGCGCGGCCACCTGCCCTTCAGAGGTGTCTCGGTCTGCGCGCTTGCCGGCCGCAGCGATGCCTTTCTCGCGCAAGATCTGTCGAGCCTTTTCGAGATCGCCGTCACCCTCCTCGAGCGCGCGCTTGCAGTCCATCATTCCCGCGCTCGTAAGGTCGCGCAGCTCCTTGACGGCGCTTGCCGAGACGCTCATGACGCCTCGCCGGCAGGCGGAGTACCCGCGTCGGTAGCGTCGGCCTTCTCGGGCTCCTTCGCATCCGAAACGGCGGGCTCAGGCTGCGTCCCTTCATCCCCTGGCGACGCGGCGGCCCCCTCGCCCGCGTTTTCGGCATTCGTCGAGCTCGCATCCGGATCCACCGCCACCTCGGCGGGTGCTGGCTCAGTAGCTGCAGGTGGGTCCGGGACATCTCCGGCCGATGCGGCTTCTGCTGGTGCAGCTGCTGCCGGCGCCTCAGGCTCGGCTGGGGCAGTTGCCTCCGCATCGCCCTGCGCTTCTGCCGCCGCCGCGGCCCGGGCTGCCGCAGCAGCTTCTTCAGCGGCCGCGACCTTGGCTCGAGCCTCGGCCACC
>JAUVPB010000192.1 GCA_030598925.1 Actinomycetes bacterium | reverse complement strand
GAGGGATACGCGAACGGGAGTACGCCCAATCCGTGCGTACGGTGCAACGCGGACTTCCGCTTCTCCGAGCTCGATCGGTTCGCGAGCCGAGTCGGCGCCTCCCAGCTTGCGACTGGCCACTACGCGCGGATCGTTGAGCGTGACGGTATTCGACTGCTCGCACGCGGGCGCGACGAGACGAAGGATCAGTCGTACATGCTCGCCGGTCTCGAGCCGGCCGCCCTCGAGCGGCTGTGGTTCCCGCTCGGCGACACGCTGAAACGGGAGAACCGCGACGAGGCCGAGCTGGTCGGGCTGCGTGCCGCTCGGCGACCGGAAAGCCAGGAGGCGTGCTTTCTCGGCGGAGCGGACTACCGTGACTTCCTCGAGCGTCACGGGCTCTCCCGACGGACCGGGTCCCTCATCGACGAGTCGGGTCGCACCGTGGGCCAACACGCCGGCTTCTGGCGCTTCACTCCGGGTCAGAGGCGCGGTCTGGGCCTAGGGGGCGGTGGGCGGCCGCTCTACGTGTTGGGGACCGACGCCCGGACGGGCGCGGTACGCGTCGGTGAGCGGGATCGCCTCGCCTGCCGACGCGTCCGGTGTGAGCAGGGTGTGCTCCATACCGGCGTCTCTCGCGGGCATGCGAAGCTTCGCTATCGGTCGCCCGCCGTGGCCGCCGATGTGACGCGCAGCGGCGCCGGTTTCGAGCTCGAGCTCGACGAGGCGGTCGAAGCGGTCGCACCCGGCCAGCTCGCTGCAATCTACGTGGATGACGCCGTTGTCGGGTCCGGACTCATCGCCGAAGCGTTTCCCGCGTAGTCCCGCGTCCGCGAGGGCGCCTTTCACCTACGGTCGGCGAACCACCGTCTAATATCAGCGCATGCCACTCGCCGACATTACGTCGATCGACGTGCTCTGGATCTGCCTGTCGATCTTCCTGATCATCGTTGGTATAAGCCTCGCCGTGATGCTGCTGCGGTTCGCGGGCTCGGCGCAGCGTCTGACCTCACTGCTCGGCGGCGTCGAGGACAAGGCTCTCCCCGTGATCGAGGAGGTGAACGGGACGGTCGAGCGGATGAACGTGCAGCTCGACAAGGCTGACGTGGTGACCACGAGCGCTGTCGACGCCGTATCGGCTGTCGATCGCAGCGTTCGTGCCGTTGCCGGGGCGGTCTCATGGCCCGTGCGGAAACTCTCATCGTTGACGACTGGCGTCCGCTACGGGTCAGCGTCGCTTCGAACGGAGCAGGACGTGACGCGTGCGTACGAAGCTGGGCGTGCCGCCGCGAAACGACGAGCTGCCGACCTGTCTGAAGAGCTTGACGAGACAGGGCCGGCCGCCGGCAGCGCCGCCCGCAAGGATACGTCGAGCGGCACGGTGTGGACGCCACCCCCGGGACGTCAGGGCTCCGCCGAAGTCGCGGCCGAGCCGCCCAGCACGCCCGGGCCTTCGCCGAGCCAGGGAGATCCCGGCCCGGCCGATTCCGAGCCCTAGCCCGGTCAACCCTGACCGGGCCCGGCCTAGAATCTCGGGCATGCAGACAACCAACGAGCTGCGCGAGGGCTTCCTCTCGTTCTTCGAGAGTCACGGTCACACGCGCCTTGCATCGGCGCCGTTGGTGCCCGCGACCCACGATCCGACCGTGCTGCTGACCACCGCTGGTATGCAGCCGCTGAAGCCCTACTTCCTGGGGGCGGAAACGCCGCCGAGCACCCGACTCACCGCGTTCCAGAAGTGCTTCCGCACCACGGACATCGATTCAGTGGGTCTGACCGCTCGTCATCTCACGTTCTTCGAGATGCTGGGCAACTTCTCACTCGGTGAGTACTTCAAGGAGGGCGCGATCGAGCTCGCCTGGGAGTTCGTGACGGAGCGCATGAAGCTGCCGCCAGAGCGGCTCTGGGCGACGGTCTTCGCTGGCGATCCCGAGCTGCGCCTCGGCGAAGACGAGGTCGCGATCGAACACTGGCAGCGGGTTGGTGTACCTGCGGATCGCATTCGTGGCCTGCCTCGGAGCGACAACTTCTGGCAGGCAGGGCCGGTTGGCCCATGCGGCCCGTGTGCGGAGCTGTACCTCGACCTCGGGCCCGAGCTGGGTTGCAGCCGCCCCAGTTGTGGACCCGGTTGCGATTGCGACAGGTACCTCGAGTTCTGGAACCTCGTCTTCATGGAGTTCAACCTCCATGGTGATGGAACCCTGACGCCGCTTCCCTCGCGAAACATCGATACCGGGCTCGGGCTCGAGCGCGGGGCGTCGATTCTGCAAGAGGTTGGCTCCGTCTACGACACGGACGGGTTTCAGGCGATCATCGAGTGGGTCGCCCAAGAGACGGGCACGAGCTACGGCGCGTCGGACGAGTCGACGAAGGCCCACAGAGTGCTCGCCGACCACGGGCGGGCAATGACATTCCTGACGAGCGACGGCGTTTCTCCGTCGAACGAAGGAAGGGGCTACGTCCTCCGACGAATCGTACGGCGAGCCGTGCAGCACGGGACGCGGCTCGGCCTGGAGCCACCGTTCGTCGCGAGCCTCGCGGATGTCGTGATCGAGCTCATGGCGCCGGTCTACGGAGATCTCGCCGAGAACGCCACGCAGATCCGCGCCACGCTGGCCGACGAGGAGCAGCGTTTCGCGCGGACACTTGTGACGGGAATGAAGCTGTTCGATGAGGTGCTCGAGCGCAGCCCGGACGGAATCGCGGGTGAGGACGCGTTCAGGCTGCACGATACGCATGGCTTCCCGCTCGAGCTGACGCGGGAGTTGGCGCGCGAAAAGGGCCTCATCGTCGACGACGAGGCGTTCAACGCGCTTATGGCCGAGCAGCGGGTGCGGTCGCGTGCCGGCCGCGACGACGAAGCTGACCGCGCCGCCGCGTTCGCAGTCGAAGCTGGTTTCACGACCGTGTTCGTCGGCTACGAGAAACTTGATGTCCTTACGCAACTCGGCGCGTGCCTCGCCGTCGAAGACGGACTGTTTCTCGGAAAGCTGCGCGAGTCGCCGTTCTATCCGGAGGGCGGGGGGCAGGTGAGTGACAGCGGCTGGATCGAGAAGGAAACTGGCGAGCGAGCCGAGCTTCTCGGGGCCTTGCGGTTGGGCGAAGATCAAGCACTGCTGTTCCAGGGAGAGGGATTCGAGGAGGGCGACCGGGTGCGGGCGGTCGTTCCGTGGAAGGTCAGGTTCCCGACCCAGTCCAATCACACGGCAACACACCTTCTTCATGGCGCGCTGAGAACCGTGCTCGGCGACACGATCGAGCAGGCCGGCTCGTCCGTTCGCCCCGACAAGCTGCGATTCGACTTCACACACGGCGCGCCGCTCACCGCAGCTGAACGAGCCGAGGTAGAAGAGCTCGTGAACGACTGGATTTTCGACAACCTGCCGGTTCGAACCTTCGAGACACCGATCGAGGAGGCGAAGAGCCGCGGCGTGACCATGCTCTTCGGCGAAAAGTACGGCGACATCGTGCGAGTGGTCGAAGTGGGCGACGCCTCCGCCGAGCTTTGCGGTGGCGCTCATGTGCGGGCGAGCGCCGAAATTGGGTCGTTCAAGAGTCTGTCCGAGAGCTCGACGGGGGCGTCGACGCGACGCATCGAAGCAATCACGTCGGGCGCGGCCGGCGCATACTTCTTCGAGAAGGAACGAGAAGCAGGCCGGCTCGTTGCGGAGCTCGAGCGAGAGCGCCGTTCGCGCTCAAAGCTCGAGAAGAAGTCGCGAATGGACAGCGGCTCGGAGCTACTCGATCAACTCCTCGACGGAGCGAGCCAGGTCGCTGGCATCAGCCTGATCGTCGCCAGCGCGGGCGAAATCGACGCCGAGGCGCTGCTCGCGCTGTCTGACCAGGTCAAGCAGCGACAAGAGCCGGCCGCCGTTGTGCTTGCCGGCGTCTCCGACGGCAAGGTGAACGTGGTTGCCAACATCTCCGCTGACGCCGTGAGCGCCGGCGTAAACGCCGGGTCTGCGATCAAGGCCGCCTGCGCGGTTGGCGGCGGCGGCGGCGGCGGGCGTGACAACCTGGCCCGGGGAGGCGGCGGCGCGGTGGACAAGCTCGACCAGGCGCTCGCCGAGGCCGGGCGCGTCGTGCGCGAAGCGCTCGAGTAGACCCCGCGTCGTGGGAACGTGACGTAGCTCATCAGGGGCACCTGCGGGCGCGGTCCTGTGGTTCCAGCGCGCACGTGTCGGTGCCCGCGCCGCCGTTCACAATGTCCGCCCCGGCGCCGGGGTCGATGGTGTCGTTGCCGCGTCCGGCGTTGATCCAGTCTCTGCCGCCACCCGTTGCGACGAGATCGTCGCCCGATCCAGCACGTACGAAGTCCCGCTCGTCACCCGTGGTGATGCGATCGTCCCCGCGACCGCCCAAAGCGAGGGTTCGACCCTCTGGGTCGACGACGAGATCGTCGCCCGTCCCGCCGCTGATCAGGTCGTTCCCGGGGCCGCCGCACAGAATGTCGTCCCCGCTGAGCCCGAACACGAGATCGTTGCCGGCACCGGCGTGGATGACGTCGTCATTAGGCGTACCGAAAAGCACGTCATCTCCGCTCGTGCCCGTCAGTGTGGCAGCAGCGGCGCAGGGCTCCGTTGGCTCCGGTGCGCTGTGAAACTCGACCTCGACAGCAGTTGAGGCGGTGGCGCCGCCCGGGTCGCTCACCTCATACTGGAACGTGTCGGACGTCCAGGACTCCGCTGGCGGCGTGTACTCGACCGCGCGGCCCTCATCGACGATGCGCACGGTCCCCAGGGCAGCGGGGGAGACGCTCACGATCGTTAGCGGGTCGCCGTCCGGATCCCCGTCGTTCGCGAGCACGTCAACTCTGACCGGTTCGTGCATACCTATTGCCGAGTCGGGAAGTGGGACTGGAGCCTGGTTCGCCGGCTGGGCGGCCTCGTGATCTCCGAGCCCGTCGAACGTATCGACGGGAAACGCCAGCCACTCGGCGGCCGGGTCGAACGCGTCGGAGCCGTCGGCGTCGCCGCTCGTCACGTCCACCCGTCGCCGAAGCGTCTGGTCGACCGTTTGCACGGCACCGTTCTGCCAGGCGCTCCCTGGGTTCGTCCCGATCTGCCCGATTACGTCCACGCTGACCCCGGCTCGCCGCAGGACGATTGCGTCGTTGCCGTTGAACAGGAGCCTGGTATAGATGCAGTCAGAAAGCAGAGCAACGGCTGGGGCCGAGCCGGATTGTGACGGCGCGATCCGCCGTCACTGCACCATCTCGACCTGATCGAGGCGGTCCTTGTTGTCGCTTACCTCGCCACTGACGAACGCGATCCATACGGACGCGAGGACGGCCCAGACGACGAGCACGAGAAACGCGATCTTCCATCGATGGGTCATAGAGACTCCTGTCTGGTTGTTCCTACGGTGAGGGCCCCTAGGGCCATTCTCTGAGCGCGCGAACCCTAGACGAAGAGATGACCGACTAGCGAGGTCGTCCGCACCCGACGCCCACGACGGTTACTGAATAGAAGCCTTGTTTAGGT
>JAUVPB010000075.1 GCA_030598925.1 Actinomycetes bacterium | reverse complement strand
TCGTCGAGACAGATGGGCGTCTCGACAGCCTTTGCGAGCTCCGCGTGGTCGAGGAGGTCGTCGAAGGCGAGCGGCTGCTCGATCATGGCCAGGCCGTAGCGGTCAAGCTTCCTGAACAGCTCCAGGTCGTCGAGTCTGTAGCCGGAGTTGCAGTCGACGTGGCAGGCGAGATCGGGAAACGTCGAACGAACGGCGGCGACCATCTCGACATCCCAGCCCGGCCGGAACTTCAGCTTCACGCGCCGGAAGCCCTCGTCGAGCGCCTCGCCGATCTGCTCGATCAGCGTGTCGTAGGAGTCGGCGACTCCGAAATCGGCGCCGATCTCGATCCGGTCGCGGGTACCGCCAACGAGAACGTGAAGCGGCGTCTCGCGGAGCTTCGCGTCGAGCGCCCACCACGCGCAGTCGAGCGCCCCCTTCGCGAAGTAGTTGCCCTTGAAGATCTCGAGACGCCGCTGCAGATCCGCGCCGCTGTCGACCTCCTCGCCAAGGACCGTTGGCGCGATCCAGTCAACAAGCGTCGGAAACGCGCCCCCGGCCCATTCGGGGCTGTAGGTCGGGTCGGACAGAGGTGCTGATTCGCCCCATGCAGACTGGCCGCCGCTCTCGAGCCGCACGAACAGGGCGTGGATGGCCGTTGCCTCGTGCGATGCCGTCTTCCACGGGTGAAGCAGCGGCATCGCAACATGACGGATTTCGATGGCGTCAATGCGCATTTGCGCCCCGACCCTACCTTCGTTCGGGTAGACCTGCCCGCGCTCGCGCTCGGTCGTGCCTTCAGCGTCTCGGACGACACGCTGAGGCTCATCCATGCGAGCTGGGCTTCAGTTCGCGGCCGTAGTACCCGACCTAAGAAGAGACATGAACCGTTCCATCCTCGTAGCTGGAGCGCTGGTCCTGTTGGCCGGGTGCGGAACCGATCGCGCGGGCGACGTGGAACAGCCTCCGTCGGCGGCGTCGGCGCCCACGGCCGTCGAACCCAGCGGCACCTCGCCGGCACCACCAGCTCCGCCGCCACCCGACCCGAGCAATGCCTCACCAACACCAGCTCCGCCGCCACCCGACTCGGGTAACGCCTCGCCACCTCCCGCCGAAACGCTGAAGCTCGCACTCACTCCGGCGCTTCCTGAGGGGCCGTACTATCCGGCCGAATCGCAACGACCGAGTGACCGTGACGCGGACCTGCTTCTGTTGACGGGCTCGCCGGCGGTAGCGAGCGGCCAGCCCATCGTCCTACAAGGACAACTCCTCGACATGGAGGGCAAGCCCGTTACCGATGCCGTGATCGAGATCTGGCAAGCGGACTCGCAGGGCATCTACCTCCACCCCGACGATCCCCGCACCAATGCACGCGATCCGTACTTCCAGTCATACGGCGAGGTCGCGACGGACGACACTGGCTCCTGGACGTTCAGGACAATCGCTCCGGCCGTGTACGAGGATCGGCCGCAGCACATCCACCTGAAGGTGCAACGCGCTGACGAGGAGCTACTGACGACACAGGTCTTCTTCGCCGACGATCCGCGCCTTGCCGATGATCCTGTACTCGCCGAACTGGAGGGGGACCTCGCTGCGATCGTCGTCTCGCTCGAAGCGGGACAGGACAACGAAGGTCGCCCCGTGCTGAGCGGGCGGCAAACGCTCGTCGTCGACCTCGTGCAGTGATCCTCCAGGGCTCGGGCCGCTCAGGCAAGCAGGGTGACCTGGCCGCTGGTGCCGTCGACCCGGATGCGGGCTCCGTCGGTGATTCGCGACGTGGCGTTCGCGGTTCCGACGACGGCAGGAATCGCGTACTCACGTGAAACGACGGCCGCGTGGCAGAGCAGCCCACCGCGGTCCGTCACGATTCCTCGAAGGAACGGAAGAACGACGTTGAAGGCGGCAGTCGTTGCCCGCGTCACCAGAATGTCTCCGCCGCGAATCCGGCCGAAGTCTGAGCTTGCATCGATGACACGCGCCCGTCCCTCGACCACACCGGCGCTGACACCCATTCCTGCGATCGGGCCCTCCTCGACCGCGTCGCGCGGCGCGCCGAACAGCGCTCCGATGGCGGCGCCAAGTGCGTGCTCCATCCGAGCACTCGCGTCAGGGAGCCACTCCGCTGGAAGCGGGCCGCCGGGTGCGTCGCCGAGCAGGCCTGGCATCGCATCGAACCCAACGTCCGCGCGGTAGCGCGCTCGTGCCGCGAGCTCGGCCGAGTCCGGTGCGTCGTCTCCGAGGAGGATCGCGCGGATCTCGGGCAAGCCGGCCTCGACGAGGTGCTCACGCGCTTCGAGTCGACCCGCCGCTGTGAGACGCGACCCCGTCGAGAGCAGTGCGCGTCGAGCGACGCCGTACGACCAGAGGTCGCCGTACATTGCCCGCTCCTCGCGGATTCGATACATCAGCCGTGCTTCCCGGAGGACGTCGTCGAAGCGGTCCCGGTCGGCCGGCGCCGCCTTCGCGCGAACGGCGACCGTCGTCTCGGCCAGGACTTCGCTACACGTCGACTCGTAGAGCGGTGCGGCGTCGAGCTCGGCCCGGATCGCGCCGATCACGATTTCGGGCAGCTCGAATGCACACGTATCCCCCACGTCCTCGCCGTTGACCGGCCGGTACGCAACGAACGAGATGAACTCGCGCAACACGTCGCCGGCTTCGCCCGGGAGTTGGTCGACCGCGCTGAGCGCTGCGACCGCGTCATCTTGGGCGAGTAGCGCTCTGAGCTCTGCACTGCTCGCCGCTGCGTCAGTGAGACGCTCACGGAGATGACCGGTGCCGAGCGCATCGGGCGTCGAGCCCTGGAGCAGACCGAGAATCTCAGCCTCGGAGCAGCCGGTCAGGCTCGTTCCCTGAGCGATCAGATCTCCTGCCGGAATGAACGCCGCCATGTTGTAGACGTGGTGGAGGTAGACGCCGCGTGCGACGTTGTTCGTGCACTCCTCGAGATACGACAGAAGACCAGCGTCGTCGAGACCCAAGGGGTCGACATCGAGTAGGCGCCGGTTCTGCTCGATCGCGCCAGGCTTGTCGACGCGGTCCCACCGCTCGAGCTCTTGACGCCAGATCCGGTGCTCGAATGCTCGTTCGGCGTTCTGTAGACGCTCCTGCACGCCAGCATGTGACGCCATGAGCTCGTCCCAGACCTCCTTCGGCGGATGGTGGGTTGCTCCCTCGGGCGCGGCCACCGGCGAAAGTCGGTAGTACGGGAACCCGTTTACCCACTCCCAGTCGAGCGCCTCGAGCAGCGAACCGTACGTGCGCAGGCACTCTCCGAAGCCACGGAGGAACTCGTCGCGGAACAAAGGCTGGTGGTACGTGCTACAGGAGGTGGTGAGGTGGCCGGTATCGAGAAACCAGGCCCCTGGGCCTGGGGGAGTTGGCGACGTCTCGGCGGGCACGAGGGTCGACACCATACAACGGCGTCGTGCCGACGGACCCCGACGAGCGGCTCGCCTCACGCGCGGCTGTGCCATGACTCGTCACGGCACAGCGCCGTGGTGCCTCGAGACGATCGTTGACCTCGAGAACGCGTCCTGACAGCCAGCTAGGCTGGGGCGCATGCTCGGGCCGAGACGGGTCATCGTTGCCCTGGGAGCCGCATTTGTCGGCGCTCTCATCATGGCGCCGAATTCGCTCGCCAGCGGCCCTGCGGCAGCATCAGGCGGGGGGGCCGCGATCTCGCTGAACGCGCCCGCACAGCCCACCGAGTTCGGCAAAGAGACGACGATCAGCGGCGCAGTCGTGCCGGCTACTGGCGGCGTCGAGGTGGTCGTGGAACGAGTCGGCGGAGCCGGTAAACCCCTGGGCGTATCGACGAGCGCAGATGACGGGAGTTTCGCGATCCCGTTCAGTCTGAAGCGACCGGGCTCGATCATCGTCCGTGCGGCCGCGCTGGCGGCAACGAGCGAAGCGGTCGAGATCGTCGTCCGTCCCAGGATCACCCTACGTGTCGGTAGGACGTCCGCCTTTGCCGATGCCACCGCCAAGCTCACGGTCGAGCCTGCCGACGCATCGGGCATCGCAACGCTGCTCGTGAAACGCAAGGGCACGATCGTCCAGACCGCACGGACCCGGGTACGCAAGGGCCGCGCAGTAGAGACGATCGTTGCTCCCGGCCCCGGCGCCTACAGCGTCGTCGTCGAGTTCGACGCCCCGCGGGGCTACGCGAAAACCACCGCGAAGACGGCCGCCAGGGCCACCACCCGCAGCCTCAGCGCTGGCACTAAAGGGCGCGACGTCACGGGCCTGATCCGCCGACTTCGCGCCCTCAACCTACACGCGCCGGTCCCAAGTCAGAACTTCACGCGCTCCCTCGTTGACACGGTTATCGCGTTCCAGAAGACCGAAGGCCTGCCACGCACGGGCACTGTCGGGAAGCGCGACTGGCAGGCACTCGCGAGGGCGGAACCTATACAAGCCACGCGCAAGGGTCCGCCCAACCGGATCGAAATCGACAAGACGCGGCAGATTCTCATCAAGGTGCGCGGTGGCAAGGTCGCCGGCGTCCTACCCGTGTCGACGGGCGCGACCGGCAACACACCGGAGGGCGTGCACGAGATCCGCTGGAAAGCGCCTGCGACGACCACCTGGCTCGGCCCCGGCATCCTCTACCGCACCCTGACGTTCTGGGGCAACGCGTTCGCGATCCACGGCTGGAGCTCGGTTCCCGCCTATCCCGCGAGCCACGGATGTGTCCGTGTGCCGATCTGGACCGCCGACTGGCTCTACGACCGCTCTCCCGTGGGCGAGACCGTCATCGTCCACCGCTAGCGCGCCGGACTTGACACAGAGCGCCGCATGGCTGCCACAACGAAGCCTGGCCCGACCTGACGAGCCCCCTGGCCCAGGCAGCACCTACCTCTGGGGATAGACGAGCTAGGGCGATTCAGAGGTTGCCGACGAGCCAGCGGTGAACCTCGGCGAGTTCGTCGAGACGCTCCGCACACCAGTCGACGAACGCGGGTCTCACGACGTCTGGTGGCAACGGCTCTGGCCAGCGCACCTGAAGCATCTTGTGACGCAGCAGATCGCCACGGGGATGGTCCTGGGCGTAGGGGGCGGGAACGCGCTTCAGCTCGGCGCCCGCCACGTCGACATCGTGACGCCCGGTGAGTCGGTCGATCGCGGCGACGAGCGGAGCACCGCTCGACTCCTCGTCGATCAGCTCCCGCCATCGATCAACCGATGCAAAGGCGGATCCCGCAGCGAACCCAACCGATTCGGGACTCAGTCGCACGAATAGCGTCGGCGCCAGCTTCTTGTTCTCGCCTTCCCACCAGCGGAAGAGGAGATGATCCTTGTACGGAGTCTTGTCGGCGGAGAACCGCACGTCGCGGTTGATCGGGGAGATCGAGCCGTTGACCTTCGGCTGCGAGACGATCGCGTGCGAGATCTCGTCCTGCAGGCGCTCACCGAGCGCGTCGACGAATGCCTCCGCCGGCAACATGACAGACGCCTCATACGGCCGCCGGTTGGCGGCAAACCACTCCTTGTCGTAACCTGGCAGCTCCGCCAGAAAGTCGAGGCCCTCCCGCGGGAATCCGGCGAAGTCCTCCGCCATCCTCAGGCTTCTCTCACGAAGGTGCAGGCCTCATCGAGCAACGCGAGCCAGCTCACACGGTCGCGCTCAGACACGATGACCCACTCCTTGAACACGCGGCCGGCCGGTGCGAACGGTGCGCCGACATCGCTTGCGACGAGCTCCTCGACGCGATCGCCCGATAGCTTGACGATCAGATCGCCGCTTCGATGGTCGCAGGTCGCGAAGAAGTCGCCGCCGACGCGAAGACAGGGGAACCCCATCAACGTCCCCTCGTCAACGCCGTCGCGGCCGAGCAGCTCGTCGGCCAACGCCCAGAAGAAATCCCCTGGGTCGGCGGAGCCAGTTTGATCGGGTATCGCATCTCCAGCCATCGACGGCCCTCTCCTCCTCCGGCGGTCGGCCCGGCGCACAAGGATAGAGCGGGAGGCGCTATCCGCGTCGCAGATGTGCTGTTTTGGGGTCTGCGCTCTGGCATGGTTCTGGTCCGGAGAGGCTGACCCATACCCCGGGCAAGCTCGTACTCACCGTTGAGTGAGCCGCCCTAGCCCACCGCCACGGCCGGCACTCGGTCGGCCCACGGGAACGTCCGCTCGAGCTGCACCGCAAGCCGGAGCAGAGTCGCCTCGTCTCCGTAGCGGCAGACCAGCTGCACACCGATCGGCAGACCTTCCCCGGTCCAGCCGAGCGGAAGGCTGATGGCTGGCTGTCCGGTGATATTGAACATCGCTGTGAAGGGCGCGTAGACGTCGAAGACCTTCCGGACCCAGCCCTCGTGGTCGAGCGAGATGTCGTTCTGATCGAGCTCACCGAGCTTCCAGGGAATCTTCCCGACAGACGGTAGGAGCAGCACGTCGGTCGTCTCGAAGAACTCCCCGATCCCACGACCAATCGCGTTGCACTGCGCGTAGCCGTCCAACAGGTCGATGGCGGAGAGGCTCCTGCCGTGGGTGAGCATCGCGAGCGAGCACGCCTCTACCGTGTCGGGACCGACAGTCACTCCGAGCGCGCGTTCGGCAACCGCCGTCCGTTGAGACATGCCTGCGGCCCACGTCGTCACAAGAGCGTTCGTGAGCACGTCGTTGTCGATCGCAGGCCTTCCCTCGCCCACGTCGTGACCGAGATCGGACAGCGCCGAGGCCGCCGCCGCAACGGCTCCGCGGCAGTCTTCGTCGACGGGTTCCCCCGACCACGCCTCGACGGTAGAGGCGATCCGTAGACGACCCGCGTCGGCCTCGAGCTCGTCAACGTACGGCCGCGCCGGCGACCCGATCTCGTACTTGTCTCCGGGACCGGCCCCGTGGAGCGCGTCCAGCGCGGTGGCGCAGTCGCGCAACGTCCGGCAGAGGACGAAGTCGTGCCCCATCCCGTGAAGGTTCTCCCACTGCCCTGGCCCGACCGGCGTCCGGGAACGCGTGGGCTTGAGACCCACCAGCCCGCAGAGAGATGCAGGTATACGAATCGAGCCGCCGCCGTCGGTTGCGTGCGCGATTGCGAGTGCACGAGCTGCCACGAGCGCTGAAGCTCCCCCGCTCGAGCCACCTGAGCTCCGCTCGAGATCCCACGGACTGTGCGTCGGGCCATGCACGAGCGGTTCGGTCGTTGCGTTGAACGCGAACTCCGGCGACCGGGTGCGACCGAGAACGCGCAGGCCGGCCGCGCGGACGCGCGTCATGAGATGGGTGTCGGCCGGGCCGACGACACCGTCGCCCGCAAGCCGGCTTCCGAGCTGGGTCCGCTGTCCTTCGGCGTGAGGCGCAACCTCCTTGAGCGCGAACGGAACGCCAGCGAACGGACCATCCGTGCTGGCGTCGAACGCGGGCTCGTACAGCTCGCCCACGGTCGCATGCAGATCAGGCTCGACAGACTCGATCGCCCGCCGTGCCGTGTCGTCGACTTCGTCAGCCGAGACGTCGCCCTTCCGGACGAGCTCGGCGAGCCCGACCGCATCCTGCGCAGCGTAGTCGCGAAGCTCCATATGGTCACTCCTCCTAGACGATCGGTTGACGGAATCCTTGCAGGAGAGAGAGGTTCACGGCGCCGGGATCGGCGCGACCCTGTCTACGAGCCAGGCGACTCGCCTGTCTCGGCGCGCTCGAATCGGATCCAGGCGAAGGCAAGGATCACGGCCAACGCACCGCCGAGGACAGCGCCGACGGCGAACACCCGGCCGAAGCCGATCGTGTCGAGAAGCGGCGCGACCGCCTGTGTCGTGATGGCCGTCCCCACGAACAACGACGTCGCAAACAGGCCCACTGCGGTTGCGCGATGGCTCGGAATCACGATTGTTGCCCACTGCTGGATGAGCGGGTGCGCAAGCGCGAAGCCGACGGAGACGAGCACGGTTGCGACCGCGATGCCCGGCACTGACTGAGTCCATGCCGCGACGGCCAAACCGGACGCCGCGATCGACGCGCCAAGAGCGAGACTCCATGGTCGCGGCAGGTGAGCCGCGAGGCGCCTCGCCGGTCTACTCGCGAGCACGATCGCGACGCCGTACAAGGCGACGACGAGCCCTGCGACGCGACGCGACGCACCGCCTTCTTCGAGTGCCGCCGGGAAGAACGTGAGGAACCCGATCAGGACCGCTCCCTCGAGCAACGCGATCAGCGCCACGATTCGCGGCCATCGCGCGGAAATCGTCGTCTGGATGCTGCCGACGAAATCGCCCAGCGATCGCGGCGCCGTTACGGAGTCACTCGTGTATCGAAGCTGGACGGCGAGCGCGACGAACCCAACGCCCGCCGAGACGGCGAACCCTACGCGCCACGACGTCACGTCAGAAGTGATGCCGCCGCACACGATGCCCGCGGCCGCACCCGCGGCATAGGCGGCAACGAGATCGGAGAGCGTTCCCGCGCGCCGGTCTGCTGGCACGTGGTCGCCGATGTACGTGATCGTGGCGGGCGCTACGGCGGCGAACGCCGCGCCAGCGACTCCGCGGAGCACGATCAACGTCGGCAAGTCGGGCGCAAACACCGCCGCGACCGTCGCGAGGGTCCCAACGCCGAGGCCGATACGAACGGCAGCGAGCCGTCCCCAGCGGTCGCTCGCATAAACCCAGGCGAGCTGCAGGAACCCGTAGGCGAACGTGTACGCAGCGACAACGCCGGCCGCTGCGCCCAGGCTCTTGTTGAAATCCTCACCGATCGCGAGCAGCATCGGCGCCGCGACGAAGTTGTCCACGCCGGCAGCGAAGACGGCGAGCAGCACGACTGGGCCTGGCGGTAGCCCGCGTGCCGAGCGGCGCTGCACGGTTCGGTGAATCACGCCTCGCAAGACCGAACAGTCTCGCCGACCGAACCCACCCGACCGGTTGCGAAGGGTGACGCCCAGCTTCCGACGAGGTGCCTAAGCTGACGGAGCGTCATGAGCGCTCCACCGTTTGGACTGTCCCGCGAGCAGGTACGCGTTCTCGGATCGCTCGCCGAGAAGGCGGCGACGACTCCCGATGCGTATCCGCTCAGCTCGAACGCCTTGCGCACGGCGTGCAATCAGCGCTCGAGCCGTGAGCCCGTCGTCGAGTATGACGACGACACCGTCACCGCAGCTCTCCTGGCACTCCGCGAGCGAGGCCTCGCGAAGACCATCCGCGGCGCAGGTAGTCGCGTCTACAAGCACGCACACCGGCTCCACGAGGCGCTCCGACTCGACGAGGCGCAGGTCGCGGTCGTCGCCGTCCTCGCATTGCGGGGTCCGCAGACCGGCGGCGAAATCAAAGGACACACCGAGCGGCAGCATCGCTTCGACGACGTCGAGGAGGTCCAGGAGACGTTACGCAAGCTGGCTAGCCTCGACGACCCTCTCGTCGAGCGGCTCGACCGCGAGCCCGGCAAGAAGGAGGCCCGCTGGCGACAACTGCTCGAAGCCGACGACACGCCGGCCCCGCAGCCGCCGACACTCGAGCCGCCTGCTCGACCGAACAAGCTCAACGAGGAAAGCGAAGCCCGAGCGGCCACCCTCGAGCAGATCACGGCGCGGATTCATCGGCTCGAGCAAAGCCTGGAAGAGATCCGAAGGCAGCTCGACGCCCCGTAGACTTCGTGGTCAGCGGCAGGTTGCACGGTGCCCAATATCGCTGCAATAGACATCGGGACGAACTCGATCCACTTGGTCGTCGCTCGCCCGACCGGCAATCGGCGCTTCGACATCCTGGCGCGCGAGAAGGAAGTCGTCAGGCTGGGTACAGGGCCTGGGGATATGAAGCACCTGAGCGCAGACGCCATCGACCGAGCCGTGGAAACGCTCGGTCGCTTCCGCCAGGTCGCGGAGGTGTGGGAGGCCGACGTCGTTGCGGTGGCGACGAGTGCGACGCGGGAGGCGCTCAACCGGGAAGAGTTCATTGGCAGGGCTCGTCGCGAGGCTGGCGTCGAGGTCGCCATCGTCCCCGGCGTCGAAGAGGCTCGGCTCATCCAGCTGGGGGTGCTGCAGGCGGTGCCGGTGTACGATCGCCAGGTGCTCGTCGTCGACATCGGCGGCGGGAGCACCGAGCTCATCCTTGGCGACGGAGGCCGGATGATCACCGCCCGGAGCATGAAGTTGGGCGCGATCCGACTCACGAACCGCTTCTTCGCGAGCGAGCGGGTGAAGGCTAGCGCCGTCGAAGCTTGCCGCAACTACGTGCGGGCCTTTATCAGCCCGGTGGTTCGAGATATCAGCAGGCTCGGGTTTGCAGCAGCTGTCGGCAGCTCCGGCACGATCGCGAGTGCGGTTTCGCTCAGCGTCGCCGAGCGCGGCGAGCAGCCGCGCTCACCGAACGCTGAGACCATTTCACGGGCGGAAATCGAGGCGGCGGTAGCCCGAGTCGCCGGAGTCAGAACGACAGCCGCACGGGAGAAGATCAACGGACTCGAGCCGAGAAGAGCCGACATCATCCTTGCCGGCCTCCTGCTGCTGGAGCAACTCGTGCTGGAGCTGCAGATCGAGGAGCTGACCTACTCGGAGTACGCACTGCGCGAGGGAGTGCTGCTCGATCGGATGCGCCAGCCGCACGAGGGATTGCACCACCTCAGCGACCTCCGTCGCGAGAGTGTCCTCCACGTCGCCTCGATGTTCACCGATGATCTCGACCACGCCAAGCACACCACGGCACTCGCCGCTGAGCTCTGGGAACAGACAGCGGATATCCACGGGCTTGCGCCCCCGACGCTCGAGCTGCTCGAAGCCGCCGCGCTGCTCCACAACGTCGGACTGTTCGTGTCGCACAGCTCCCACCACCGTCACTCCTACTACCTCATCCGCAATTGCGAGCGCCTCACAGGATTCACAGACCGCGAGATCGAGCTCATCGCACTCGTTGCCCGCTACCACCGGAAGAGCTCGCCCAAAGCGAAGCACAGCGAGTTTGCGCAACTCGATCCGCCGGATCAGCACACGGTGCGGGTGCTTGCCGGCCTGCTGCGCGTAGCGATCTCACTCGACAGGACTTCGGCCGGCCTGGTCGAGAGCGTCGCCGTGCACGCCAGCGACGGCGACCTCACGATGCACGTGGCCGTGAAACCCGGGGCTGATGCGTCACTGGAGCTCTACACAGCTGAGCAGCGGAAGGACCCGCTCGCTGCTGCCCTGAAGAAGAGGGTCAGCATCGTGGCTGCGCGGGCACACGCGGCCGCGTAGGACAGCTCCCTGCTTCAAGCCACTGCGACGAAGTCGACGC